>DGLO01000025.1:801-11779 GCA_002388005.1 Candidatus Neomicrothrix sp. UBA4542 | reverse complement strand
AAAATGGAACGCGGTGAAGTACTCCGATCTGTTGTCATTATCTGAAACGGCAAGCCCCCCACCCCGTTTCTCGCGATGACCCGGGATAGGATCCGACGACAATGGGAGATCAACTAATCGTCCGCGGTGCGCGAGAGAACAACCTGCGCAATGTTGACGTTGATTTGCCACGCGACAAGCTGATCGTGTTCACGGGGATATCGGGAAGCGGGAAATCGTCCTTGGCCTTCGACACCATCTACGCCGAGGGTCAACGGCGGTATGTGGAATCGTTGTCTGCCTACGCCCGACAGTTCCTTGGGCAAATGGATAAGCCGGATGTCGATTTTTTAGAAGGTCTCTCACCTGCAATCTCCATTGATCAGAAAAGTGCGAGCCGAAATCCTCGTTCCACCGTTGGGACGATTACTGAGGTTTATGACTATTTGCGACTGCTTTACGCGCGGGTTGGGATACAACACGATCCCGAAACCGACGAAGTGGTCCAGCGACAAACTCCCCAAGAGATCGTTGACCGTATTACAGAGACAGCAGTAGATGGCCGATTTCAAGTGCTGGCGCCGGTGGTGCGAGGGCGCAAAGGGGAATACCACACGCTGCTTTCGGACTTGGCGGCTCAGGGATACGCCAGGGCACGCGTGGACGGGGAAGTGGTCGAGCTTGGTGGGGAAGAGGCACAGGTCCAAGAACGACTCGAACGGTACGTCAATCATGACATCGAAGTCATCGTCGATCGGCTCGTCATGCGGGAAGGAATTGAACAACGGCTCGCCGAATCAGTCGAGGCTGCCCTTGGATTGGCAGACGGCCATGTCTGGGTCGAGTTGCTGCCCGAAGACGCTGAACCTCAACTTGTCACATTTAGCCAACATCTCTTTTCCCCGACCACCGGCCGTTCCTTTGACGAACTCGCCCCCAGGAACTTTTCATTCAATTCGCCCTACGGAGCATGCGGTACCTGCGATGGATTGGGAACTCGATTCGAAGTGGATCCAGAACTCATCATTCCAAACCCGGACCTCACGATCGAGGAAGGAGCAATAGCGCCCTTTGCGACGGGCGCCAGTCGTTGGTACGGACGTCTCCTACGGGCCACAGGTGAGGAGTTTGACCTTCCGATCGATCGACCCTGGTCCAAGCTCGCAGCGAAACATCGAAAACTGATCTTGAATGGCAGTCCACAAAACCGCAGGTTCACTGTCCGCTACCGGAACCGTTACGGGCGAAGTCGCAGCTACACGACTCATTGGGAAGGAGTAATCCCGCTACTCCAGCGCCGCCATGCGGATACCGATAGCGACCATTCGCGTGACCGCATCGAGGGATACATGCGTGAAGTGCCCTGTGGGACGTGCGGAGGAGCGCGACTCAACGAAGTTTCGCTTGCGGTTCGGGTTGCTGGCCACAACATTCACGAGATGTGCTCAGTTTCAATCGGTGAGGCCGCAAAGATTATTGATGGGCTGGCGCTAAGCGATCGAGACCGCATCATTGCTGAGCCCATCGTCAAAGAAATTGACGCGCGACTGAACTTCCTGCTCGATGTAGGCCTCGACTATTTGTCCTTGAATAGATCGGCGGCGACGCTTGCCGGTGGCGAGGCTCAACGAATCCGCCTGGCAAGCCAAATCGGAAGTGGTTTGGAAGGCGTTCTGTATGTTTTGGATGAGCCGTCCATCGGCCTTCATCAACGAGACAACCGCCGGCTCATAGAGACTCTCCAGCATCTTCGGGATCTTGGAAACACGGTCCTGGTTGTTGAACATGATCAGGAAACGATCCTGACATCTGACTGGGTGGTCGATATAGGACCTGGAGCTGGTGAACACGGCGGAGAAATTATCTACAGCGGACCAGTGGAAGGACTTCGAGGATCCAAAGGATCGGTAACGGGGGAGTACCTCAAAGGAATCCGATGTATCGAGATCCCGACGTCTCGTCGACAACCACTGGAACAGCCACTCGTTGTTCGCGGGGCCAGAGAAAACAATCTTCGTTCTATCGATGTTGAGATTCCGCTTGGCTGTTTCGTCGCGGTCACCGGTGTATCGGGTTCAGGGAAAAGCACCCTGATTAATGAAATTCTTCGAAAATCTTTGATGCAACGGATTTACAAATCCAAAGAGGTTCCTGGTTTACACACGTCACTTGAGGGTTGGCAGGCCTTAGACAAGGTCATCGACATCGACCAATCACCCATTGGTCGGACGCCTAGATCGAATCCCGCCACGTACACGGGTGCATTCGACAACATCCGGAAGCTGTTCGCTGCGACAAATGAAGCCAAGATTCGCGGCTATCTACCTGGCCGCTTCAGCTTCAACGTCAAAGGTGGAAGATGTGATGCATGCTCAGGTGACGGCACCATAAAGATCGAAATGCATTTCTTGCCCGATGTCTATGTGCCGTGCGAAAAGTGCAGTGGAGCTCGATACAACCGTGAGACGTTGGAGGTCAAATTCAAAGGGAAAACCATCTCCGATGTTCTTCATATGTCTTGCGAAGAAGCTTTGGAGTTCTTCTCGGCCCATCCGCCCATCGCACGACATATGCGGACCCTTGTCGACGTAGGTTTGGGATATATCCGGCTAGGACAACCAGCCACAACCCTCTCTGGGGGTGAAGCGCAACGGGTCAAGCTCGCGAGTGAACTATCGAAACGTCCGACGGGACACACGATCTACATTCTCGACGAACCAACAACAGGACTGCATTTCGAAGACATTCGTCGATTACTGGCAGTCCTGAGCCGACTGGTTGATCAAGGCAACACCGTTGTGGTCATTGAGCACAACCTAGACGTCATCAAGACCGCCGATTGGATTATCGACATGGGACCAGAAGGCGGAGATGGTGGTGGACTAGTTATCGCAAGCGGGACCCCCGAAAGGGTGGCCGAAGCCACTGAGAGCCATACTGGGCGCTTCTTGTCGCCGTTACTAGCGAGTTGACCATGCTTGCGGGCGAATAGCCTTTCTGTATGCCCTTGCGCCCCGCACCCGGCTCGGTTCCCGATGTTCCGGGGAGCTACCTATTCAAAGATGATGATGGGCGCATCATTTACGTTGGAAAGGCCAAGAGTCTTAGGAGTCGTCTCAACAGCTACTTCCAAGACTCAAGGAATCTCCACCCCCGGACGGTACAGATGATTTCGACAGCCACTTCCGTGGAATGGATCGAAGTTGCGACCGAGGTTGATGCGTTGATGTTGGAATACAGCCTCATCCAACGCCACCAACCGCGTTTCAACGTTCGCCTCCGAGATGACAAGTCGTACCCGTTCTTGGCAATCACCCTTCGAGATGACTGGCCGCGAGCGATGGTCATGCGTGGAAAGCGAAAACGGGGGAACAGATATTTTGGACCGTTCGGTCACGCTCACGCTATTCGAGACACCCTCGATTTGTTACTGAGGACATTTCCGATTCGAACATGCAGCGATAACAAAATGTCCGAACATCGAGGGCTCGGAAGACCTTGTCTGCTTTTTCATATAGAGCAATGCGCCGGTCCGTGTGTTGGTGAAATCACTGAAGAGGATTACAAAGAGTTAGTTCGGGAGTTAATTCGATTCCTAGAAGGACACACCAACGATGTCGTCCAAAATCTGACTCATCGAATGCACGAAGCTAGCAACAGCCTTGAGTTCGAATTAGCAGCCAGGCTGCGAGATCGGCTGTCGAGTGTCGAAAAAGCAATCGAGAAACAACAGATCGCCGGAACGAACAACGAAGATTTCGACATTATCGGCATACACGATGACGAGTTGGAGGCATCAATTCAAGTCTTTTATGTCAGAAAAGGTCGCGTCATGGGCCAGCGCGGGTTCATCGTCGACAAAGTGGAAGACGTGACTCAACCGGACCTTGTTGCACGGGTGATCGAGGACCTGTACCACGAGGACAACCCGATCGGTATGCCCAAAAACGTGTTCGTCCCTGAACTCCCCGAAAAGCAAACGCTCTACCAAGAATGGCTAAGTACCCAAAGGGGCTCTCGAGTGGAAATCCGTGTCCCACAGCGCGGAGACAAACGGGCCCTTCATGAAACCGCCACAAGAAACGCCCGGGAGTCATTCGGTCGACATCGACTCAAACGCGGCAGCGACCACAACAGTCGAGCGAGAGCTCTAGAAGAATTGCAGCGCTATCTCAACCTACCTAAAGCGCCTCTACGAATTGAGTGTTACGACATGAGTCACTTGCAAGGCACCGATTACGTGGGCTCGATGGTGGTGTTAGAGGACGCGCTGCCTCGAAAGAGTGAATATCGGCGATTCAAAATTCGCGATGTATCAGGAAACGACGATTTCGCGGCTATGGAAGAGGTCCTATCAAGACGTTTAGGGAATTATTTGCAGGAAAGAGGGTCAGCGCCGAACGAATCCAACAAATTCGCCTACCCCCCTCAGCTTCTGGTGGTCGACGGTGGAAAAGGTCAGCTAGGAGTAGCTCGACGCGTACTTGACACGCTTGGTTTGAGCGAGGAAATTCCAGTCGCTGCACTAGCAAAACAATTTGAAGAGGTTTTCGTTCCAGGTGAACCTGAACCGATTCAACTACCCCGCGGTTCGGAGGCCTTGTACCTGCTGCAACGTATTCGCGATGAAAGCCACCGTTTTGCCATCGCCTATCACCGTCAATTACGCAACAAAAGAATGACTCGGAGCGTTCTCGACGGAATTTCGGGTCTTGGAGATGTACGCCGTAAAAGGTTGATCAAAGAATTTGGTGGCGTGAGAAAAGTGCAACAAGCATCGCTAGAGGACCTAATGAGTTTGTCGTGGCTACCTAATAACGTGGCGAGCGCAGTCCATGAACGCACCCAAGGTCGAGCGTGAGACAAAAGCTCTGGGAGACCCACGCCCACTGGTGGCAAAAAGGCTTCACCGATGGAGCAGACGCTGAATACGAAGAACAGATACTTCCCTTAGCTGCCGACTTACTGACAGGCTTTGACCGAATTCTCGATATCGGCTGCGGAGAAGGACATGTCACCCGCCATCTAACGACGCAAAACTCTCACGTTCTGGGAATTGACGCCGCGTGGGCACAAATTCGCGTAGCCGCAGCGCGATCCAATAGCAACGGCTACGTACGAGGCTCGGCGGAAGGTCTTCCCTTCCGCGACAGCGTCTTCGACGCGGCGATAGCGTGTCTGGTTTTTGAACATATAGTCGAATTAGAAGCCGCAATTAGCGAGGTCGCACGAGTGCTGCGACCAACCGGACGCTTCGTTTTGATGCTGAATCACCCGCTTCTACAAACTCCGGGGAGCGGATGGGTTGACGACCACATAGCTAACCCCCCAAGCCAGTACTGGCGCATCGGGGATTACTTAGTCGAACAAGAAACCATAGAAGAAGTCGAACCGGGGGTTCACATTCCCTTTGTTCATCGTCCCATAAGTGCATATGCAAACGCGCTTTTCGCTCAGGGAATGACCCTCGAACGAATGCTTGAGCCGGCACCCCCGCAAGGATTCCTAGACCGGCACGACTCTTATGCTGCTGCCGCATTTATTCCGCGGCTATTGGTGCTGGTCTGTAATAAGGGTTAAGAAATCACGCTCTGCGACGTAGCCTTTAGAGATGGGCAGTCAACCAGATTTCATTGTGGTGGCAGGGCTGTCAGGCGCGGGGCGTTCGACGGTAGCTGACACCCTGGAAGACTTGGGTTGGTTCGTGATCGACAACCTTCCGCCGAGCCTGCTCGCGTCCGCTGCCGAACTGCTCACTGCAACCGATTCCTCGGTCGAGCGGTTGGCATTGGTAGCGGGTTCTCACGAATATCAAGAGGATCTGCTCAGCTTCTTACAAGAACTTCGGTCATCCACAACGCGAGTGAGCGTGGTGTTCCTTGACGCGCCCACAGATGTGTTGCTGCGACGGTACGACCAAACACGGCGCAGACACCCCCTTGACGCCAGCACTTCATCGGTGACCGAGGCCATCGCTCAAGAACGCGAACTGTTAGAGCCAATTCGACACGAGGCAGATGTTGTCATAGAGACCGGCGACCTCATCGTGCATGAACTAAAAGCCCGCGTGGTTGAAGTCTTCGGTGACGGCGACCGCGAACAATTGATGCAGACAACAATTATGTCCTTCGGTTTCAAACACGGTGTGCCGCCGGAAGCTGACTTGGTTTTTGACTGCCGATTCTTGCCAAACCCGCACTGGATTCCTGAGTTACGGCCTCTGACCGGTCTCGATCAAGAAGTTCGAAATTACGTTGTCGAACAACCATCGACGGTGGCGTTTATCGACCACCTGGTCCCATTGCTCGAATTTCTTATTCCCTCCTACGTCGCTGAGGGCAAGGCCTATTTAACGATCGCATTTGGCTGCACTGGCGGGTGGCATCGCAGCGTGGCGATCGCAGAGGAATTTGGGCGGATATTGGCTGAAAGCGGCCACTCGCTGAGGACCCGTCACCGCGATCTGGAATCCAAAGAAATCTAGAACAAAGGCATCGATTCGCCACTGAGCCAAACCAATGAAGTAGACATTGAACAGGATCTCTAATCCCCTTCAGAAAGGCATCTCTTTCAATGACCGTGCGTGTTGGCATCAACGGATTTGGTCGTATCGGCCGCAACTTTTTTCGAGCTGTACAAAAGCAAGGTGCGGACATCGAAATCGTTGCCGTAAACGACCTCGGCAACCAAGCCACGATGGCGCACCTTCTCAAATATGACTCAGTGCTGGGCAACTTACCCAACGACATTTCCGCAGCGGACGGGGGCATAGTGATCGACGGGCACCTCCTCCAAGTGCTCTCCGAACGCAACCCTGCCGATTTACCGTGGGGCGATCACGACGTTGACGTGGTAATCGAATCCACAGGCATCTTCACAGATCGCGACAAAGCGGCACAACACCTCGACGCAGGTGCACCACTGGTGATCGTCTCTGCGCCCGCCAACGGAGCCGACGCCACATTCGTCGTCGGCGTCAACCATGAAGAGTTTGACAAGGAGACTCACAAAGTCATTTCCAACGCGAGTTGCACAACCAATTGCTTCGTCCCCATGGTGCAGGTCCTTGATGATGCGTTCGGGGTCGAAAAAGGACTGATGACCACGGTCCATGCCTACACAGGTGACCAGTCTTTGGTCGATGGTCCCCACAGCGACCTGAGGAGAGCGCGCGCTTCAGCAGTGAATATTATTCCCACCTCGACAGGCGCGGCACGCGCGACAGGGCTCGTCCTTCAAGCCATGAACGGCAAACTCGATGGAACGTCATTACGAGTTCCGATTCCCGATGGTTCAATCACCGACTTCACAGCTGTCTTATCCGCCACTCCATCGGTTGAAGACATCAATCAAGCATTCGCGTCCGCTGCATCGACAGATCCCCTCCAAGGAGTTCTTTCCTATAGCGAAGATCCCTTGGTGTCCGCTGACATCGTTGGGGATCCTTCTAGTTGTGTGTTCGACTCCGGATTGACAATGACCGTAGATAACTTGGCCAAAGTGAGTGGCTGGTACGACAACGAGTGGGGCTACTCCAATCGGCTCGTCGACCTTGTCGAAATCACCTGCAGCTGAGCTAGAGGTGTCTGATCTGTCTGTACCCAGCCTGGAAAGCTTGGAAAGTACTTTGGGCGGTCTGGACGGAAAACGAATTCTGGTGAGGTGCGACTTCAACGTCCCTGTTCGCGGCGGAGCGATTTCCGACGATTTGAGGATCAAAGCGACTCTTCCAACATTGAATTGGCTTATGGAGAGAGGAGCCATCGTCGTCGCCTGCACTCACTTTGGACGCCCCCAAGGTGCGCCCGACCCGAAGTTTTCCGTGCAGCTACTGCGCGAAAAGGTCGAAGAGTTAGCTCCTGGAGTTGAGTTAATAGAGAACTTGCGTTTTGATCCAGGCGAAACAGACAACGCTCCGGAGTTTGTGAAGTATCTCGTCGACGGTGCCGGCGGAGACCCATTCGATGGGTATGTCAATGACGCATTCGGTGTTTCGCATCGAACCCATGCCTCAATTGTTGGGCCACCAGTCAGCCTTCCCTCGGCTGCGGGGCGCCTATTAGAGAAAGAAGTTGATGTTCTCACGCGAATGCGATCCGCCGCCGACCGCCCTTTTGTTGCAGTCTTAGGCGGAGCGAAGGTCAGCGACAAACTTGGTGTCATAGAAGCTCTGCTCGGGGTGGTGGACCGCCTGCTTATCGGTGGAGGAATGTGTTTCACCTTTTTGAAGGCACTGGGCCACAGCGTCGGAGATTCGTTATGCGAAACCGATCAAGAACAAACGTGCAGGCGAATCCTAGATTCGGGAGCCCCGATTCTCTTGCCGTCTGATATCACCGCCCTAAGTCCCGATGGTGACATCGGGGGAGACAACGGTGAGGTTCGACAAATGGGACAGTCGATGCCTGAAGGTTGGACAGGCCTTGACATTGGACCGGGCACCGCAGCGGCATTCGAGGAGGTCATCCACGACGCCAGAAGCGTCTTTTGGAACGGCCCGATGGGAATGTTCGAAGACCCCCGTTTTGCGGCCGGAACGCGTGCGGTTGGACAAGCTCTAGCTGACACAAAGGCGTTTACGGTGGTGGGGGGCGGAGACAGCGCAGCCGCGGTATCGGAAATGGGGTTGACACCATATATGGATCACATCAGTACCGGAGGAGGGGCCAGTCTTGAACTTCTCGAATTGGGCGACCTTCCAGGCCTTATCGCACTTAGAAATTGAGGGAACCTGAATGGCTCGAATTCCACTAATTTCCGGAAACTGGAAAATGAACCTCAATCATTTCGAGGCGATACAACTCATCCAAAAACTTAGCTACGAGTTAAGAAACCACGACTACGACGCGGTTGAGGTATCTGTGCACCCGCCGTACACGGATTTGCGGTCTGTTCAGACCGTGATCGACGCGGACCGCATGCGGTTTCAGCTCGGCGCCCAAAACTGTCACAGTGAAGTCTCAGGAGCGTTTACCGGAGAAATATCACCGGCCATGCTTGCAAAACTCAACGTCGATTATGTGATCGTGGGACACAGCGAACGAAGAGCCTTATTCGGTGAGAACGATGCGGTCGTCGCCGCAAAAGCGGCCGCTGTGTTTGGATGCGAAATGACGCCAATCGTGTGTGTAGGAGAAACCCTAGAAGAGCGCGAATCAGACCAAGCGGAGAGCGTCGTGGAAACGCAGGTACGCGGCAGTTTGGCATCCATCTCAGGGGACAAACTTGATGAGTTGGTGATCGCCTACGAGCCGGTCTGGGCCATCGGCACAGGAATGACTGCATCAGCACAAGATGCGCAGGAAATGTGTTCCCACATAAGAAAAGTTGTGGCGTCGATCCGCGCAACCTCAAGGAATCTGGTTCGTATCCAATATGGCGGTTCTGTGAAACCGTCAAATGTGACGGAATTGATGGCGATGTCGGACATCGATGGAGCTCTAGTTGGCGGTGCTTCCCTAGAAGCCGAGTCTTTTGCGAGGATCGTCAACTTCAAAGACGCCTAAAGTCGCCGCATGAGCAGCACTCATTCAGGTTCGGACCGGCCGCAACTACCTGAAGGTCTCGTGGCTTTCGTTAAACGGGACTGTCCTACCTGCGTCGACGTTGTATCGGTGCTAGAGGAGCTATGTGTTCGGGGACCCGGGATAGCGATCTACACCCAGGATGACCCCACGTTCCCCGAAACCGTTGACTCCAAGCAGCATGACCAAGACCTCAAGATGTCGTGGCACTTCGATGTGGAGACCGTACCCACCTTGATGTACGTGCAAGATGGCAAGGAAATGGCGAGAACTGTTGGATGGAGCCGACCTGACTGGGAGGCCTTGTCCGGGGTCGATGATTTAGGTATGGAACTTCCTGAGACGCGTCCCGGATGTGGGTCACTATCCGTCGACCCTAACTTGGCGGACGGTTTAGCCGTCAAATTTGGGGGCACCACGATGCAAAGCCGCCGTGTCGAGTTCGCGACTCTTGAAGATGAGTTTGATGCAATGTTTGACCGCGGCTGGTCCGATGGATTACCCATCGTGCCCCCGACCGAAGAGCGAGTGGCACGAATGCTGACTGGCACCAGTCGACAGCCAGAGGATCTCGTCGCAATCGTGCCTCCAACGTTGGTTGAATGCACGGTTGAAAAAGTCGCTATCAACGCCGTTATGGCCGGGTGCCGGCCTGAATACTTTCCCGTGGTGTTAGCAGCGGTAGAGGCAGCATGCACTGACCAGTTCAATATGCATGGCCTGTTGTGCACGCTCTGGTTTTCCGGGCCGATCATCATTGTCAACGGACCTATTCGGCGTCGGATCGGAATGAACACCGACAAGAACGCGTTAGGTCAGGGGAATAGGGCAAATTCAACTATTGGGCGAGCGCTGCAACTCGTTGTGCGGAATGTAGGAGGAGGCAAACCAGGAATTGGTGGAATCGATCGTTCGGCTTTAGGGGCACCGTCCAAGATCGGTTGGTGTTTCGCAGAGGACGAGGAAAACCTGCCTGATGGGTGGGATCCTCTTTCGGTGACTCGCGGATTCGAATTAGAGCAAGACACAGTCACTTTGTTCGCCGGCCACGGTCCCATTGGTTGTATCGATCAAATTTCGCGCACCCCCGAATCGCTGATCCGGACCCTGGCACAGCAGCTACATGGCATAGGAAATCGCAAACTTCCGAGCGAGGCGATGATAGTGATGACACCAGAACATATGAATGTGTTCGAAGCAGCGGGCTGGTCCAAAGCAAAGTTTTACGAAGAACTTGAACCGCTTCTCCAGATGGATGCGGAGTTATCAGCCCGGGGAGCACAAGGAATAGAGGAAGGCATTCCTAACCGGAGCAACGAGGAAACCATATTTGGGTCGGTTGCGGGTCGAACGATCAGAAAACTTCCCGACTGGTCTCCAATGATTGTGCGCGCCGGAGGCGGAGCCGGTGGTTTCTCCGCCATCTTGGAAGGCTGGGTTCCGGGCGCCAAAGGAAGCACACCGATCACTCATCC
>DGLO01000025.1:0-406 GCA_002388005.1 Candidatus Neomicrothrix sp. UBA4542 | reverse complement strand
GCATTTACATGTCGATTATTGGATCGAGGACCCAGCTAGCGACGCTGGTACCATCTGGCGTGTGTTGACATGGATTGTCGGTGCCCTGCACCTCACCTCGGCGTTCGCTCTCGTGGGCCTTGTGCTGCTGCACAGTGGAAAGGGCGGCGGAGTGTCGGACATGTTTGGCGGAAGCGTCGGAGCGACAGCAGCCGGATCGACTGTGGCGGAAAAGAACCTGAGTCGCATCACCGTTGTAGTTGCTGTCACCTTTGGCTTTACGACTTTGATTTTGGGTCTCCTTCTGGCATAACCAACAAACGGCCTCAACAAGCAAAGGCGTCGATTGCTCTTTTGGGCAAGTTTGAGGACGTTGGTAGAGTGAACGTTCTTCCGGAATCTCGGAATAGCGTCGGAGTGGCGGAAT
>DGLO01000009.1:23609-25385 GCA_002388005.1 Candidatus Neomicrothrix sp. UBA4542 | reverse complement strand
CTGAGCTACACCCCCGTGGGGACGCTTGGACGATACCGGAAATTTGTTCAAGGTAGAAGATTGTGATTCATGCTCGATCGAACTGATGAATTTAGCGCGCAGCGTTGCGACCCATACCCCCGTTAGACACCTCAGAGGCGAGCGCTACCGGCGGCCGAAGGTAATGAATTTCAGCCAGCCGCTGCATTTCTTTCTTACGGCGCTGATTCAGTAAAAGCAGATAGGTGACGAGAACAACGTCGAAAAGAACATGGATGACGCCGACGACGGTGAGGCCTCCTCCGAACCATCCGACAAGAGTCATTGCTGAGCCCAACACGAGTATGCGGAGAATGTCGCGACGTCGGACCGCTGCTTCGCGGCTGTTGTTGGGGACCGAACTTCGCGGTCTCTGGTACACACCGCGACGGTCGACAGTTAACACCCGCGCGCCAAATGGGGCCGGAAGTCCTGCCGCTGGCGCGGAACGGGACAGCGTGTTGAGTTGACGCTGCCATGCCACCATCGGGGTGCGTCGACCTGCGCGGTCAAGAAAGTTACGTATCCAGCCAGGTACAAGGACGATTGCCCAGATGACCGCGAGAATGAGGAGCACAATTTCGGTCACTTAACCGTCTCCTCCTTCTCCCAAGCCAGGTTCGCTGACCTTCAAACTACTTCGCTGTTTTTGTGTGAATGCCGAACTGGTGCCGCGATCTTGAACAACAAATGAGTCGGGGCAGTTAACAAAGTATTGCGAGCCGATCGGTCCGACGCAATGTCGGACTCGGAACTATTTGGCACTGAATGGTTTTCAGTTCGATCTGCGGCTGTAGTCACCCGATTTTCCGCCGGTCTTCTCCCATAGTGCTAGATCAGTAATAGTCATGTTCTTGTCTCCTGATTTGCACATGTCGTAGATGGTGAGAGCAGCAACCGAACAGGCAGTAAGAGCCTCCATTTCAACTCCGGTTCGCTCGAAGGTCTCGACTTCGGCGGCGACAACGATGTGCGATGGCTGTAACTCAAAATCGATAGCGACGGAGCCGATCATTAGAGGGTGACACAAGGGAATGAGCTCCGAGGTGCGTTTTGCGGCCTGTATCCCAGCGACGCGGGCTACCGCGAGAACATCACCTTTTTGGGCTTCGCCGCCGGCGACCAGTGACAGGGTCTCGGTGCTCATTTGCACCTGACATCTCGCAACAGCGCGACGCCTTGTGGGGTCCTTCCCCAACACGTCAACCATGTGCGCTTGACCCGATGAGTCCAGATGAGTGAGATCGACGGCCTCTCTTTCGTTCATGTTCAACCGCCAATCTGGCTCATCGTTCGCTTGGGTCTAATGAAGTTCACTTGGCCTATTGAGTGACCGGACCATTTGGTACCTACCGCAGCAGAAATCGCGTCGGCAATCGCTTCGTCGTTCGCTTGAGAACGAAGAAGGGACCGCATGTCAAATTCATCGACAGCGAAGAGACAGGTCCGAAACTGGCCCTCGGCGGTGAGGCGCACGCGGTCGCAGTTTTCACAAAACGGCTTCGTCACCGACCCGATGACACCTACTTCGCCTTTTCCATCGCTGTACCGCCATCTTTCCGCAGGCTCGCTTCCTCGCAATACGGGTTCAATGGGAAATGCTGCAGCGATGTTTTTCATAACTTCCTCGGCTGGCACTACCAAGTGATCGTTCCAGACGTCACCAGCTTCGAGAGGCATGAACTCGATGAAGCGAATAGTGACGCCTTTGGTGCGACCGTACTCAGCGAACTCGACGATCTCGTCGTCATTGATGCC
>DGLO01000009.1:14505-23227 GCA_002388005.1 Candidatus Neomicrothrix sp. UBA4542 | reverse complement strand
GCCGTCTAGTACCCGGTCTAGCTCGTCGCGTCGCGTCAGCTCCAGAAACCGCTCTCGGCGGAGGGAATCAAGACTGATGTTGATTCGTTTGAGCCCCGCGGCAGCAAGAGCGGTCGCGTGAAGGCGAAGAGTCGCACCATTTGTAGTCAGAGCGATATCCACTTCCAGACGGGCTAAGCGCTCCACGAGTTCAGGAAGATGGGCCCTGACAAGTGGTTCTCCCCCCGTTAGTCGGATTCCGTTGAATCCAAATCGATCGACACAGATGCGGGCGAAGCGTTCGATCTCTTCAAATGAGAGAATCTCCTCTCTGGGGAGCCATTGCATCCCCTCGGCCGGCATGCAGTACTGGCAGCGGAAATTGCATCGATCGGTGACAGAGATGCGGAGATCGCGCACAACCCGACCAAAGGGGTCGACTAAGTCACCTCTGTCCGTGTTCTCACCCATGATTCTTCAAGCGTAGCGACGCCCGGCCGCTTGTACCTATCGAAGGAGTTGTTCGATCAGTTGAGCAGCAGAACTTCAACGGCATCGCCTTCTACATATCCATCCCCATCGGGAAGTACAGCTAACGCGTTCGATCGGGCCATCGACGTCAACATGTGTGAACCCTGACCTGCTACAGAACGAATGACGACCCTGCCGTCTTCGTGGCTAGCTGACACCCGCGAGAAATGGGTCTTTCCATCAGGACGTCGCGCCAACGGTTCAGCAGCGACTCCTTGGATTGCAGTTCGAATTGGATCGGGAACACCCATCATCGCTCGTAGTCCTGGTCGGGCGAATAGTTCGTATGACACCATCGACGAAACCGGGTTACCGGGAAGACCGAAAACCGGCGTCTCGCCAATGGTGCCGAAGGCGAGGGGTTTCGCCGGTTTGATAGCGATTTGCATCCATCGCATATCACCGACCCGATCCAGCACCGCTTTGACGTAGTCAAAGTCCCCCATGCTCACACCGCCCGATGTCACAATCGCATCGCATTGATCTGCGCCGCGCAGTAACGCTAATTCGATAGCCGCTTCTTCATCGTGGACGAGGCCAAGGTCAACGGCAACAAATCCGTCGGTCGTCAAAAGAGAAATGAGGGTTCGTCGGTTTGAGTCACGTATCTGGCCGGGCGCAAGAACACCACCGTCGTCCACCAGTTCATCACCAGTGGATATAACTCCCACTCGTAAACGAGGATAAGTCTCGATCTCATTCATGCCTAAGCTGCAAAGGACTCCTAGATGTCCCGCTGTAAGGACCGTGCTTTCAGCAAATACCAGGTCGCCGAGGTTGACGTCATCACCAGCGGGACGTATGTGGTGCCCCTCTCCTACAGCGGCTTCGACTGTCACAACGTCAGCACTTACTGAAGTCTTTTCGACCATGACGACGGCATCCGCTCCGGCGGGGATCGGTGCTCCCGTCATGATACGGCTGGCTTCACCGTGTCCTACTGCCCGTTCGGGGGCATGACCTGCCGCGATCGTTTCGATAATTCGGAGTTGAACCGGGACCGTCGCCACGTCAGACGATCGGACGGCGAAGCCGTCCATCGCCGTGTTGGCGAATGGTGGAATTGACTCCTGCGCGATTACTTCAACCGCAGTGACCAACCCAAGTGCGTCCGATACGGGTGTGAGGGTCGGCGCGCGACGGGTACAACGAGCCAAGACATACGTTCGGGCATCTTCAAACGGAATCATGAGCGGGAATCTAGCGGTCATCCAATGTCGACGCCTTTACTGCGTCCTATGTGTCGCCTTTGCGTCTCGTCGCTACAATTTTCGTCGGCCTTCAGACCGCCTAGGAGTAACCCACCGAGATGCCTACCTACCAATATCGGTGCACGAGCTGTGATGTCCAGTTCGAGTTACGTCAATCGTTCACCGACGATCCGGTAGCCCTATGTCCTGATCAGGACTGTGGCGGCCAAGTCAAGAAGGTGTTCGGCAGTGTCGGCATCGCGTTTAAGGGCACCGGGTTTTACAAAAATGACAGTCGGTCGGACGAGGTAAGCAAATCGTCAGATAGTTCAAGCGCCGAAGGTTCTAATAAAACTTCTGGTGCCAGCGAGGCAGATAAAGGCAGCAGCTCTGACACGCCAGCTGAAAAACCCTCTAAGTCTGAGAGTTCAACCACACCGAAGGATTAGATCCGTGTAGCTGGGGGTTCGACCGCAACAAGGGTTCCTTGAACTTCACTATCCGGCAGCGCCTGCCGGGTTTGGGGGAGGTCCTTGTCTCGCAGACTTAACGCATGTAAAGCACAGCCATCACGGCGAGGGCTAGAGCTAGCCGGTAAATGGCGAAGCCTGCGTACGTATGAGATTGCACCCAGCGAAGAGTGAAACGGAGGGCTAGCCAGCCCGTCACAGCAGCGGTTAGTGCGCCCGCAATCAGGGCAGGCCACATTCCGGTGGGGAGCCCGTCGGAGAAAACGCCATAGCAGCGGTACAGGCCAGCTCCTGCGATTATCGGTATACCCATTAAGAATGCGACGCTGGCTGATCTGTGCCGGTCATAGCCGAGCATCCGAGCGACCGTTATGGTGATTCCTGAGCGGCTGACTCCCGGCAGTAGCGCCAAGGCTTGGCCTGCGCCTATCTTGAGCGCGTCTGGGCCGGAAAAATCAGGGCGCGAGGGGACGGCTTTAGCTCGGGTATCAACAACCCATAGGAGAAGCCCGAAGGCGCCCAAACCGATAGCAATTACTGCGATACGGCTGCTCTGTTTCAGCAAGAACGACTCGAACAGGACCGCGGCGACCGCCGCGGGAGCCGCAGATAGAAGCAATAGCCAGCCAATCTTGGCGTCGCTGTTCCACCGCTGGCGCCCAAGAAGCGCCCGGAGCCCAGCCCGCGAATAAAGAAGTGCTTCTTTTCGAAGAACAGTGAGTAGAGCGCTTAATGTGCCCAAATGGAGAGCAACATCGAACGTGTTTTCTATTCTGCTGTCACCATCGAAGTGGTTCCATTGGAAAAGCCACGGGATCAATTCAAGGTGACCGCTTGAAGACACCGGCACGAATTCGGTAAGTCCCTGAGCGATACCTAAGATAATTGCGTGGAATATCGGCATAATTGGGACCGTTGGTAGCGAGAAGAACGGTCAGTCCGCTGTTGAAGGAACGATACGCGGTCGCCAGGTTCGTGGGGGGTCGTAGTGGTGTCCAACCGGCCGACCGAGTCGCATTGAGTTTAAGAAATCTTGGGGATTGTCAAAGTCTGGCATTTCCAAATAGGCAGCGCCTATGGCTTCGGCCACGTGTGCGTCGCTCCCCGCACCAATCGCCAGGTCGTGACGGATTGCATACGCCGCGGCTTTTTCATTCAGGCTACGAAGGCTGGTTTTCCCGTTGAAAACTTCAAGGCCGTCCACGAGGCCGAGATTGACTAACTCGTCGAGAACTTCGGCCTGCAAGTTGTTGCGCAGCGGGTCAAACGGGTGGGGAATGTAGACGAGGCCTCCCTGATCTCGAATGTTTCTTGCAGCATTTTCGGGTGGGATCCCCTGCGGAATTCGTTCCTTGAGAAAGAGCCCAATAATTTCGCCCGCATGTGTTTTGAGTTCTTCGCCGATGATTACTCGACAAGGAAGAGTGTCCTTAAGTTCGACGGCGCCCTTTATCGCGTTGTGATCCGTTATACAGAGCACGTCGATCCCCGCGGCAGCCACACTTTCTCTAATTTCATCGGGCGTGGTCGTCGAGTCTCCTGACCACATGGTGTGGGAATGAAAATCAACCCGAATCCAACCGCGGGGACAGGGGTCGCTGAGGTGCGGGTGACGCTTCAGCGCTTCGACAGCAGGAGGTGTGGGCACGGGCAGCAGGGTACCAACGGCCCTGCAGACTGCGCCTGAAAGTGTTAAATCCCTGAAAGCGCCACATCGTCGATCGCGATGGAGGCCATGCCGGTTCCATCGGGTAAGAATTCGAAGTCTCCGCCAATTTCGATGATGTCGAGCAGCATTTTTTGCAGGGTCGACGCGATTGTGGCTTCTCGAAAAGGTTCACCGAGCGCGCCATCATGGATTCGGTGGCCGTATGCACCCACTGAAAAGTCGCCGCTAACTGGATTTACGCCACTGTGGAGTCCGTTGACGCCTCGAATGAAGACGCCCTTGTTGATCTTTTTGAACAACTCTTCTCTGCTATCAGTGCCTGGGACGAGCGACAATGCATGAAGACCGACACTCGGCGTCGATCGAGGTCCACGAACTGCAGATCCAGTAGATGTGGTGCCAACGCGGCGACCGGTATAGGAGTTGTGTAGGAACTGAGAAAGCACTCCGGAATCAACGATGACATTTCTTCGTGCTGCTAGGCCTTCTCCATCGTGATTATCGGCGCCCAAAGATTCAATATTGGTTGGGTCGTCCACCAAGGTGAGTTGGGGAACAGCGATCTGTTCATCAAGGCGTTCGGCAAATGGCGATCGCCCTTTGATTACTCGATCGCCTGTTAACGCTCCGGCAACGGTCCCGAGGAATGCTGCTGCTACCGATGGTTCAAAAATTACGGTCACTTTTTCACTTGACGGTTTTGTCGCGCCGAGCATTCCGGTGGCATCTTCAACCGCTTCATTTACGACACGATCGAGGTCGAGTTCATCAGGCCGCCGGGCTGCGTCACCTGCGTACCCAATTTGGGTTTCGCCGCCGTCCACAGCAAGTGGTTGGACGCCGACTGAACAACTGCCTCCCTCGTTGTAAACAGCAATCCCCGAGGTTGAAGCTATTGCGAACTCTCCCCAACCATCTGACCACGCGGAAGAACGGACACCACTTATTCTCGAGTCCGCTGATAGGCATCGCTGTTCTAACTCGATGGCGATCGTCGCTCTGTGTTCTTCGGTCAATCGAAGGACCGATCGATCGCTGAGGTCGAGACCTGGGGGAAGCACTCCGTCGGGATCGGCTATTCCTTGATGTGGGTCGCGTTCAGCGAATTGCAAGTTTTCTCGGGCTTCCTCGACCACCTCATTGAGAACGTTAGGGTCAAGGGAACCTGCGGTAGCAAATCCTTGTCGGCCGTTAACCACGATGCGCACCCCAACTGCTTGAGACGCGCCAGAACGCACTGATTCGACCTGTCCGAGGTATGCCTTCACTGTCGTAGAACGATTTCGCGACAAACACACTTCAAACTGCTCGTTTTCCCGTGCTGCGGCGAGAAGTCCTTCTGCGAGATCGGGAAGTTCAATCTGGTCTGTCAACTTGCCGTACCACCGACGGTGAGCGCTGCGACCCTCAAAGTCGGTTGCCCATCACCGACGGGAACACCCTGACCGTCCTTTCCGCAGGTGCCGGGACTTCCCATCGCGAAATCATCCCCAATGACCTCGATGTTTCGTAGAACGTCCGGACCGTTACCGATCAGGTTGCTTTCTCGAAGGGGTGCCGTTATCTGACCGTTTTCGATGAGATAGGCCTCTGTCATACCGAAGACGAAGTCACCGGTAGCCGTATTGACTTGTCCCCCGCCCAGTTGTGCAACGTACACACCATTTTCTGTGTCGGAGATGATGTCCTCGGGATTCGCTACCCCGTTCATTACGAAAGTGTTTGTCATGCGCACCATCGGCAAGTGTTGGTAACTCTGACGTCGCCCATTTCCGGAAAGGTCTCTCCCGGCGGCGCGACTACGCATGTGGTCCCACATGTAGTCGGTAAGCACACCATTTTCGATCAGAACGTTGCGCTGCGCTGGGCATCCTTCGTCGTCTATCGCGATGGTGCCCCATTCGACTCCCATCGTTCCATCATCGACAAGGGTCACTGAGGGCGATGCGACAAGTTCACCGATTCGGTCGCGGAATACCGATGCGCCTTTTTCAACAAGATCGGCTTCCAAACCGTGTCCGCACGCCTCATGGAAAAGAACTCCTCCCCCGCCGCGTTGAATCACTACTGGCAATTGTCCGCTGGGAGCTGGGCGTGCTTCCAACTTGGTTATAGCTCGAGCGGCAGCTCGACGAGCCATCGCCTGCACGTCGTGTTCGTCGAACAACTCGAATCCGACCGTGTATCCCAAGGTTTCTCGGCCCGTCTGTAGACCCTGATCCCCACTTGCCACGCAATTGACTGACAACAACGTACGAGTTTGGTCGTCGCCATTGAAGACGCCTTCGCTGTTCGCTACCAGGATTCGTCGCCGTCCTTCTAAATATCGAACGCTAACTTGCGTGATCAGATGGTTAACCTCGCGAGCGGCGGCGTCAGTTTGTCCCAGTATTTCGACCTTGCGTGCCTTGGACACGGTCGAAGGCGCGATCTCGGCGCGGCTGTGGACGACTCCTTTTCCTCGAAGAGCGACAGGTTCAACTTGAGTTTCTCCCTTGGCTGCAGCGGCCGCGGCCCTGGCTGCCTCTTTTAGGCCAGCCGCTGTGAGGTCTGCTGTGTGAGCGAATCCCGTCGTTTCGCCCACTGTTACGCGGATGCCGGCCCCCAGGTCACGGCTGGACATCATTGATTCGACTCGTCCTTCGTCAAATTCGGCGGAGGCACTCTGCCGATCTTCCACGAAGACTTCCGCCCATTGACCGCCGTTACTCAGTGCGGTGGAAAGGGTTTCTTGAACCAAATCGCGGTCCAGCAGCGGACCAACTATTTTTTCGGTCATAGGGCGTTCTCTTGGTAGGTCACATCACTAATTGTGCCGTCACGGTAGCGGTACCATGACCACTTCAGACTTCTCAGAAGCCTCATAGCAGCGTAACCTTCAGCCTCTCGTGTCACAGAAGAACTATCGCTATTTCCGTTTGCCAAAAAGGGCGTCCTTAGGGTTGCGCCTCGTCGCGAGTGCCGCGATGCTCGCTGTTTTACTCACACGCTTTCCCGCGACGGATCTGCAGAGGTGGCCAGATTGGCGAAGTGAAAGTTGGTTGTGGTTGCTTGCCTCTGTGGCCGCTACCTTGGCCGCGTTTGGGTTGGCGACGGTTCGCTGGCTTGCGGTATGCAGAACTCTAGGTAAGCCACAGGGCTTTCCAGATGTGTTCGGCTATTTCTTAGCTGGTCAGTTCGTCGGGAATTTTCTCCCTACAACAGTTGGCGGGGACATTCTGCGAGTAAGCAGAATGGGGAGCCGCATCAACGATCATTCGAGCGCGTTCGCTTCGGTTGTGATTGAACGGCTAACAGGATGGGTTGTCTTACCGTTGATCACCCTCTTGACGTTCGCGTTTAATCCGGAGCTTGTTTCAACGAAAGGAGGAACAGCAGCCCTGGCTGTCGCTTTAGGGACTCTCATGCTGTTGTCAGTCGCTGTCTATCTCGCAGAACACCCTCGTTTCGGAGGTCGGCTGCGGGGGGAGACCAGGGTCACGGCGTCACTCGCAGCCGTACATCAAGGCCTCAAGCTTTATCGCCAGGTACCGGGCGAAATGCTTCGGCTGTTGGCGGTGGCGTTGGCGTTTCAGTTGTGTCTGGTGGTCGCGGTCGTTTGCATCGCGAACGCGATCGATATTCGTCTCGGGTTTGCTGTTTGGTTTGCTTTCGTCCCCATGGTCTTTATTGCCCAAGTGCTTCCCGTGGCCATCGGCGGTATCGGGGTCCGGGAGGCTGCGTTAGTTCTCTTTCTTGACAGTTCGGGTGTAAGTAGTGGGCAAAGCGTGGTTCTAGGCCTCTTGATGTACGCCGTTACTCTTGCTGCCAGCCTCGTAGGCATCCCGCCTTTTGTCGTCGGAGCGAGGCATTTGGATTCGACGGGCGAGGTTTCAACGTGACCGAATTGCTTGTCGCGAGGAGACGTTGGTGGAAAGAACTCCTCATAATCTTTGGCTTCTATCTGGCCTACGGGCAGGTGAGAAATCAGTTCGGGTCCGACGGATTCTTTGCCGCTAAGACCAGCACAGCCGCGGAGAACGCTAGGCGAGTAATCGATTTCGAAAAACGACTCGGTCTTTTCTTCGAAGAAGACCTTCAGAACTGGTTTCTGGATTGGGGTTGGTTCTTGTGGTTCTGGAATGTGTTCTACGGCAGTCTTCACTTCGTGGTGACCATCGGCGTTGGGCTCTATCTTTATCGACGGTTTCCGCTTCGATTCATGCGCTATCGCACTGGACTTGCAATTACTACGGCTTTCGGCCTCGTTGGGTTCGCTGCATTTCCTCTGATGCCACCGCGGCTTCTCTCTTCTCCTCCCCCTTATGGGGGTGCCATGACCGACTTTGCCTTCGTGGACACTCTGTCGGTTCACGGCGGATTGTGGTCTTTTGACTCCGGCACGTTGCAAGCCATTTCGAATCAATGGGCGGCGATGCCCAGTCTTCATTTGGCTTGGGCCGCATGGTGCGCAATAGCGGTAGGCCCTGTTTTGAAATCCAACTCAGCTCGGATAGCGATGTGGGGTTATCCGGTCGCCACGAGTTTCGGAATCGTGATTACCGCGAACCATTATTGGATCGACGGTCTGGCTGGAATCCTGGTATTGGGTGCGGGTATGTGGTGTGCTCAGCGGATCTTGGATTGGCAGTTAATTGCCGTGAATAACACATCGACTGGCGGGGGCATCTGACGGTCACCCGATAGTGTGACCATTACCTCGAATGGCTAGTTACGAACCTTATGCACATTGAGAAGATCCAAAGCCCCGCCGATCTGCGTGCACTTGATGATGACCAGCTTTTGGAACTTTGCGAAGAGATCCGCGAATTCTTAGTTGACGCGGTATCACGCACCGGAGGCCACCTTGGGTCCAACTTGGGCGCGGTCGAATTAACGATCGC
>DGLO01000009.1:5076-14102 GCA_002388005.1 Candidatus Neomicrothrix sp. UBA4542 | reverse complement strand
GGTCGGGCCAACGAATTTCACACTCTTCGGCAAAGGCACGGCCTATCGGGCTACCCGAATCCGGCGGAGTCAGAACATGACCTGTTCGAGAATAGTCATGCGTCGGCTTCTTTGAGTTGGGCGTCTGGCCTTGCGACCGGTTTCGATTTGACTGATCACCAACATCGTCGTGTGGTGGCGATTATCGGTGATGGTTCGATGACGGGGGGCATGGCCTTTGAGGCGCTAAACAACCTTGGCCACTATGGCCAGCGGGCAGTCATAATTCTAAATGACAACGGTCGGTCATATGCCCCGACGGTAAGCAGACTGGCGACGGTGATGTCGCGGCTTCGCCAGTCACCGAACTATGTGAAGGGGAGGCAAGCGGTTACCAATATTTTGGATCGCTTGCCTCTTGGTGTCGAGGTCAAGCGTGGCTTGTCGGGTGCCGCGGCAGCCATGCGTGAAATGTGGGAGCCACCTGCATTTTTTGAAACCCTCGGGGTTCGTTATCTCGGTCCGATCGATGGCCACGACATTGCTGCGTTGGAGTCCGCGCTTCGTGATGCTTCGTCCTACGAAGACGGTCCCATTGTTGTCCATGTTCTCACTGACAAGGGCCGAGGTTACGCGCCGGCCGAGGCTGACGAAGAAAAGCACTTGCACGATATTGGTCTCTTTGATCCGGCGACCGGTAATTCTTCTTCTGAGGGTGGCGCAAGCTTCACGTCAGAATTCAGTAACGCGTTGTTGGATGTAGCAGATCGCCGTAAAAATGTTGTGGCGGTCACCGCGGCGATGCCCGGATCGACAGGGTTAATTCCGTTTCAAGAGCGTTACCCGGACCGCTATTTTGACGTGGGTATCGCGGAGCAGCATGCGCTGACTTCGGCTGCAGGGATGGCTAAAGCGGGGCTGCGCCCGGTCGTAGCGATTTATTCGACTTTCTTGGCACGCGGTTTCGATCAAGTGATGTACGACATTGGATTGCATCGGTTGCCTGTCGTCATATGTGTCGACAGGGCGGGCGTGACTGGTCCCGATGGAGCATCACATCACGGCATTCATGACATCGCTATGTACTCCCGTGTACCGGGGATGACTATTTTTGCTCCTTCGACAATTCAAGAACTTTCGGGCATGTTGGAGCAGGCGCTGGAAATAGATGATGGGCCTGTTGCTATTCGTTGGCCCAGAGGTCTTGCCCCCGAATCAAGTGTTGTCGGAAGCGGGTTGAGTGCACGACAAGTTCGAGCCGGCCAAGATGTCGCGATTTTGGCGGCCGGAACAATGTTGCAAGCAGCCGAAGCCTCGGCGGATCTGTTGGCCGAAGAGGGCGTTAACGCAGCCATTTGGGATCCGAGAGTTCTTAAGCCTGTTGACCGCGACATGATTCGGTCAATACTTGATTTGCGCCTCGTTGTAACCGTTGAGGATGGGACCAGAGTCGGCGGTTTCGGTAGCCTCGTGGCTGATGCCTTGCAGCGGCGGCGCGTGCGAATCCCCCGATTGCTGCATTTGGGGACGCCCGATGAGTATTTACCTCATGGGAGCGCCGCTGAGTTGCACGCCGAACTCGGTCTTGATGCGGCGGGCATAGCAGCCGAGGTAGTGAAGGCGCTCGAATCCTGCTGAAGTCGGGTTCCAGGGGTAAATCTTCAGGCCCCATCGCTCGGTTCAAATGCTCAATGACCGCTCGTTCCACCATGGGGACGAGCGGTCATTGAGCAGTGAAATGTCGGGTTGGGTTAGCCCAATTCAGAACCAACGACTGAAACGAACGACACGCAGGCCCCGGGTTGGCCACCCAGGTTGTGGGTCAAACCAAGTGTCTTTTCAGAATCAATCTGACGTTCGGGAGGTGCTTCGCCTCGCAGTTGTAACCAACATTCAAATAGCATCCTCAGGCCCGACGCACCGATCGGGTGCCCGAAGCTTTTGAGGCCGCCGTCTGGGTTCACCGGCAAATCACCGTCAAGATCAAATGTCCCGTTAAGGGCTTCTTTCCAGGCAGTGCCTTCTTCAGCGAAGCCCAAATCTTCCATAAGGACCAACTCGGTTGGTGTAAAGCAGTCGTGCACCTCTGCCATCGCTATTTGGCTGCGGGGGTCGTTAATGCCGGCCTGTTTGTAGGCTTCTTCCGCCGACGTACGCACCTCGCGAAAGGTCGTGTAGTCATAGCTTGAATCCAAAGCGCCAGTCGCCGGTCCAGATGAAAAGCTCAGCGCTTTCACATACAGCGGCTTGTCTGTGTATCGGTGGGCATCTTCGGCGCGAACGATTACCGCTGCCGCCGAACCATCACTCACACCGGAGCAATCGAAAATACCTAAGGGGCCGGCGACCCGTGGGGAGGCGGCGATTGTCTCTTTAGCTACTTCTTTGCGGAACTGGGCTCGGGGGTTGAGGGCGCCGTTCTTGTGGTTCTTCCAGGCGATGCGAGTCAGAACCTCTTTCATCGTCTCTTCATCCAGACCGTGCTTGTGTGCGTAGGCCGGAGCGAGAAGACTGAATGTCGCTGGTGCCGTCAACGACGAGTCGGTTCCATCGCTAGGAGGCCGACTACCTGTGAGTCCGGAGTATCCGCTGTCCTTAAGCTTTTCTACTCCGATAGCCATTACGACGTCATAGGCACCGGACGCCACTGCATAGCAGGCGTTTCTAAAGGCCTCTGATCCCGTTGCGCACATATTTTCGAGGCGGCTAACGGGCTTGTAGTCGATCTGAAGTGGCTTTGAGAGGGTGAGTCCGGACACACCAGAACCCATAGTCCCAAGCCAGAAAGCATCGATGTCGTCCTGGGTTACCCCAGCTGAGGCGTACGCCTCGTGTGCTGCGTCGACGAGCAGGTCGTCGGCGCCTTTGTCCCAGTGCTCGCCGAAGGGCGTGCAGCCCATACCGACGACGGCGACCTGGTCCTTTATGCCATGAGAGGCCATGTCACTTTTCCTTTGTCGTGTTCCACCAGTTTGGTGGATAGAGAGGTACCCCTGCAGGGATACTAATTATGTCCACTCAATTTGCGAGTGGGCGAGCCTTCCAAAAATAGTTGTGTATGCCCTGTGCGGTGAATAGGCGGCGGAATGTCATTTCCACCCGATCCCCTATGTTTACTTCATTCGGATCAACGTCTGTCATTTCCGCCTGGAATCTGCCACCCCCGTCGAAGTCGATCACGACGGCGACGGTCGGAGGGGACAGTGAGAATGCCAGATAGTCGACCGTAAAGGTCGCGATCGTGGCTGGCACATCCGCCATCCTGATTCGTTCCATGTCGTCAACCGCTCCACCATCCATAGATACCCTCATTGGTGGCAAGTGAATCGCTCCTGAAGTGCGATCGCGGGAGCCTACGAACGCATACTTCCAGTCCTCTGAACGGAACGCTGGCGGTGCGCCGGGGCGGTCGGGGTCGGGGCGCCGTGGCGGTTCGCGATCTAGGAAGCCGCGCCATGTGAGATACAGGTTGTATTCAAGGTTGTCGCTTCCGCCTTCAATTTGGGATGCAACAGTCGCGAACGGTGTGTAGTCAGCTATGGCATCGGTTGTGCGAACGACGCTGGCGTATGCGCCATCGGCAAGGTGGACACACAAGATGGTTTCCCCTGGCTCGGCTTGGTCAAGTGCTGACGCAACGAGAAGCGGCAGTTGAGCCGCTCCGGGGTTACCGATTAGCCCGGTAAGGTCGTCCACCAGTTTGTCGCCAGCGATTTTCGACAACCCGCGTACAGCTCGGGCGTGCATGCCCGCAATGATCACCTTGTCAACGTCTTCTATGCCTACGTTGGCCGATTTAGTTGCACGTTCGATCGCGTCTTGTGCAAGGGCGAGATATGCCTGTTCACCAAATCGTTCTTCCCAAATTCGACTTGAGCTCTCACCGGGCAGGCGATACCGGTCAAGGAACTCACCAGTGGAGGCCGCTCGTCCCAGCGCGTGGGCAAGCACTGGTGCGTCGTCGTCGTCGCCGAAGATCAACGCTGCTGCAGCGTCTCCGCCGCTGCTCTCGTCGTTGCTGGTGGGATTTCCGGTTCGCAGATCTGAAATCACCGCCATAGAAACACCTGCAGTGCCGCTCGCTCCAAGGATGGCTGCTTCCGCCGACCGTGCCGATCCGCCGGCGTCGACAGCCCACGTCTCCTGTGGGAGATCTAGTGCTGCCTGGATAGCGGTGGCGTTCGTTTTGTCGAGGTAAGCGGGGTTGGCAGTAGCAAACCAAATTGAAGATGGGATCGGACTGCTTCCTCGAAGGGCATTGCGGGCAGCCTCCACACCCATGGTGGTGGTGTCCTCGTCATATCCAGCTACGGCACGGTGACCGCGTCCTCCCCCTGAGCCCATTGCCGCCGTGATCTTCGATCGATCCAAGCGGTAATAGGGCACGTAGGTGCCGTAGCCAATAATGCCTCTCACATTGCCCCCAAAGCGTTCATCGGTTCTCTGAGTCTAGGCAGCCCCCACTAGACAACGCCATGTGGCTGAAGCGTCGAGCGCTCACGTAGCAGCGAAATATGGGTTCTCGCCTGACGTGTGGTCGGTTATATCGAGAACGCTGTCGATCCCTTCGAGCAGTTCGGTCAACGTTTTCTCGATGCCAGCGGTGACAGTTGCGTTCGCCATGCCGCAACCCTGACAGCCGCCACCAAGCTTGATCAGAACCGTCGATCCTTCTAGCCGGACGAGTTCGGCATATCCGCCGTGGGCCGCGATAGACGGATTAATCCGCTTCACCAAGACCTCCTGGACTTGCTCCTCGAGAGTTCCCGATAGCTCGAGCGTTGCGTTGGGACCGAGATCGGGTCGATTCGGATTCCGCAATACCAAGCCAGCCTGGTTGCCGTTGCTCGGTAGGTCTAGCGTCGCTCCCTCAAGTTTCGTCAAATCTCGGCCGGGAATTAAGATTGTTAAGCCTCCACCTGCGTGTGTTGGTACGTCATCGGTGGTTGCTTCGCTAAGCACTTCAAAGGCGAGGTCATATGAGAAGTCAACCCCTTGGACGCCGGTGACTTCGATCCTCAAGGCGAGATCCTCCGCGTCGTCTTCACTAGCACGTAAATCAAGAATCTTTTCTAGCGCAGCTTCTGTAACGGTAAGGATTTCTCGTTCAGACATACGATCAGCCTACAGACCTGACTCGGGTACGACGTGGGACACACAGTCACGACCAGAGTAATGTCATTAGCTCATCCCGGTTCCAATATCGGACGACGACCGAATGAGGGTTTATGACGTTCCGCGCAGTGCTGTTGACGCAGGAAGACCGGAAGGTTTCAGCTGAAGTCGCTCAGTTGGAAGATTCACAGCTTCCTGATGGCGACGTGACGGTCGACGTCTCATACAGCACTGTGAATTACAAGGATGGGATGATCCTCAATGGTGTGGGTCGCCTTGTCCGCGATTATCCCCATGTACCTGGAATCGACTTTTCGGGCATTGTTAGAGCATCCAACGACTCTCGTTACGTCGAGGGAGACAGGGTGGTTTTGACAGGGTGGAAGGTCGGCGAAGCTCACTGGGGCGGTTATGCGCAGAGGGCTCGCGTTAGCGGCGATTGGTTGGTCAAACTCCCCGAAGGTCTGTCAGAACTTGAGGCAATGAGTGTGGGCACCGCGGGGTTTACTTCAATGCTGGCGATGCAGGCCCTTGAAGATCATGGAATAGGTTCCGCTCCGGTGCTGGTTACAGGCGCCGCTGGCGGGGTCGGTAGCGTCGCCGTACATCTCCTCTCCCAAGCGGGTTACGACGTCGCCGCGTCGACGGGGCGTCCTGAAACCAGTGACTATCTAACGAAGCTGGGTGCCAGCCAAATCGTGCCGCGCGAGGAGCTCGCAGAACCTCCCTCCGGGCCACTTGCATCTGAACGTTGGGGTGGGTGTATAGACGCCGTTGGCGGTACGACACTCGCTCATCTTCTTACCGAAATGCAATATGGGGCGAGTGTCGCCGCCTGCGGCCTGGCGGGTGGCAACGAACTCAGTACCACGGTGATTCCTTTTCTCTTGCGTGGAGTTAATCTCCTTGGCATCGACTCGGTTATGTGCCCCTTCGAAATTAGAGACAAGGCGTGGTCAAGGCTCGACGAACTCATCGATCGGGAGAGACTTTCGGAGATGACGACGGTGGTTGGCTTGGCCGAGGTTCCGCAACTGGGTTCAGACATCCTTGCCGGCCAGGTGCGAGGTCGCACGGTCGTTGACGTCGGGGCTTAGTTTCTTTTTCTGTTCGAACTAATTAGCTTCGAGCCGCATTGGAACGTGGGGGATGCCGTCTTCATCGAACTCTGGGCCATTTTGAGTGAAACCTAGATCGGTGTACCAATTGCGAAGATAAGACTGTGCTGAGAGAACCCAGGGTCCATCGGTACTCGACAAGACTTGTTCGACGAGTCGCCTGCTCAAACCCTGAGAACGAGCATCAGGTCGTGTAACAACTCGGCCAATCCGTCGATGCTCTCCCTCCTCAATGACGCGAACATACGAGGCGAGACCATCTTGGTCGTCTATCCAAAGATGCAGTGCTCCCCTATCGAGGGCATCAATCTCGGAATAGGCACATTGTTGTTCAACGACAAAGACTTCGACTCGAAGCCGGAGAATCTCATAGAGGCGCTCGATGGACAGCTCGTCAAAGGTCGAAGATTCAATTTCATTCACAAGGCGGCCACCAGCGCCGAGAAACCTGCGAGGACCATGGCCGCGGAGACTAAAACCGCTGTCCAGTGGATCAACGGCCGCCGATGACGCAAGGGTCGCAAATCGCCGCTGCGCTCATGGGTCCTCCGGTTCATATGGCGCAGGGTAGCCGAGTGATTAAGTTCGCTCTTCAATCTCCTCAGATATCGCAAGCCACCTGTCTTCGACACTTTGCAAGCTCTCTAGCGTCATCGCCAGGGTCAGAGAAACCTCTTGTAGTTCGCCATGTGGAAGAGAGTCTTCGGTGAGGAACTTTCGGTATCGATCTCGATCTGTGGTGAGCTTCTCGATCTCGGCTTCAACTTCGTTCAGCAGGTGGAACAGAGTCGACAACGATCGACCGGAGGCATTCCTCTCTTTGGGTTTGCTTTTGGAACGACGACCGCTGGGACGAGACGCGGATCGAGCTTGTTCCCATACGGCGTCACCTGCGCCGAGGTGGTGGAGCCCTTCTTCACCGAGCGAGACGACGTGTTCGACGGTGCGCTCAAGGAGTGCTCGGTCGTGGGTGACTACCACCAGTGCGCCTTTAAAGGTGTCTAACCATTCTTCGAGAGCTCGAAGAGTATCAAGGTCCAGATCGTTCGTTGGCTCATCGAGGAGCAGAATGTTTGGCTGCAGAGCAAGCACAGACATGAACTGCAGTCGTCGCTGCTCACCGCCCGAGAGCGTCCTCACCTCTGCTCGGTGTGTCGCTGGTTCAAACCAGAAGCGTTGGAGGAGGCTTGATTGCCGGTGGTCGAGGCGTGAACCAGGGCCCGCGACGATTTCTTCGACGGTGGCATCTTGGTCGAGGGTTTGGCCGCCCTGATCGAAGTAACCAATTTGAGCAGTTGAACCGCGGTTCACTCTCCCGGCTGTGGGGGCGCGGCGACCAGCCATCACGTCTAGAAGAGTTGATTTACCTGCGCCGTTTGGTCCGACTACTCCCAGTCGTTCGGTTGGCGATAACAGAAGGTTGACGCTGTCGAATAGTTTTTTTCCTCCGATTTCGGCGCTCACGTTTTCAAGATCGATGACCTGTCTGCCGAGCCGATGATGCCCAAAATCATTCAGCGCAAGAGAAGCCTGCCGGTCTTGTTGTTGTGTCGGCGCGGTGAGAGTTCGTTGAGCGATCGCGAGCCGAGACTTGGGTTTTCGTCGGCGTGCCCGAGCGCCGCGCTGAAGCCACGCAAGTTCCTTCCGCTCAAGGACTCGTCTAGTTGCTTCATCGCGTTCTGATTTGGCTTCTCTTTCAGCCTTGGCGAGGAGATGTGATTGGTAGCCACCTTCGACTATGAAGCTGCCATCTGTCGATAGCTCTATGGTTTTCGTAGCAACGCGATCGATGAGGTGGCGGTCGTGCGATACGAATACAATCCCCCCGGCAAATCCCGAGATGACCTGTTCCAGGTATTCGATCCCGTCGATATCTAGATGGTTGGTTGGTTCATCGAGGAGCAGAAGGTCAGCGTCGCTGTTTTGGAGAACCTCGGCTAGGGCCGCCCGTTTTTGTTGACCCCCGGAAAGCGAGGCGATGCTTCTGTTCGCTATCTCCGTTATTCCAAGCCGGTCAATTGCTGCTTTAGCTCGCCAATCTGATCCCACAGCCTCACCAACGGTTGCCTCGCCTAATTGAGGTCGCTGGCTGAGAGAAGCGACCGAAAGGTTCGAGCGCCGTCTAATCACTCCTTGATCAACGGTCTCAGTGCCGGCGAGAACGCTGAGTAACGTCGATTTGCCGGATCCGTTTATTCCTAGGATTCCAATTCGGTCTCTTTCATCGACGGTAAAAGAGAGATCCGCAAAAAGGGTTTTGGTTGGCCAGGCAAGCGAGATGTTACTGACGTCCAGGAGACTCATTGTCTGCACCTACTCGCGATGGCAAGAACGATCAGCTTCGTCGGAGAACCCAACTCAGACGGCCGTCCGCGTCTTCGAGCCGAACTTCGATATCGGCTTGGGCCCCGCTCTCAACGCGAGTCGCAACACAGTTGAACGAACTCCCAATGGGCGCAACCAAGTATTCACCGTCGCCACAGTCAATCATGACGTCGAATCCCACTTCGTAACCAACTTCATCAGCTAATAGCGCCTCGGTGTTTACCAGTTGAAGAGGGTGGTGTTTGTGGACATATGAGTATTGAGCTTGTGCATCAATTATGCGGACTTGAAGTTCGTAGTACTGGCCCGCCACTTCGCTGGCGCAAATAAACACTGACTCAGGTGTCATGACGACGTCTTCGGGGCAATCAACCATGCCTAGTTCTACCGGGAGGATGTCGCTGCCAGCCTTGTCCTGCAATTCGCGTTCAAGTTGAGTTTGGTCGGGTCCTCCACCACAAGCCGATAACAGAGCCGCCGCGGCTAACA
>DGLO01000009.1:0-4693 GCA_002388005.1 Candidatus Neomicrothrix sp. UBA4542 | reverse complement strand
AACCAAATTCGGTCGGGCCGACAATAGCCCGCTTCAAGGTCAGTAGAGACCTCTCCGTCGGGGATCAAATAAATGGTTTTTCCTGATAGCGGCCAAAGACATCGGCGAGAGTCGTCATTATTTCGCCCACGGTGGCGCGTGTTCTGACAGTTTCAATCAGAGTTGGCATCAGATTCGCGTCGGTTTCAGCGGCACGACTCAACTCGATGAGGGCTTCATCCACAGCTGATTGGTTTCGATCACCTTTTATTTGCTGAAGACGTTTTATCTGCCTTTGCTCATCCTCGTTGGTGATCCTGAGGAGATCCATTTGGTCTTCGGTATTTCCCTCAGTGAAGTCGTTGACGCCCACGACGACACGTCTACCGGAGTTCACTTTTTTTTCAAAGTCGTACGCAGCGTCTGCAATGTTTCCCTGATACCAACCCTCCTCAATGAGCTGGAAGGCGCCTTCAAGCATTGATCCGCCTCCTGTGTCCGCTATATGACTGAACATTTTCTCGGCTTCAGCCTCAAGTTGATCGGTGAGTTCCTCAACGAACCAACTCCCACCGAGGGGGTCAACCACGTCCGTCACTCCCGTCTCGTGAGCGATGATCTGTTGGGTACGTAAGGCGATCCGAGCTGCTTTTTCTGTTGGCAAAGCGAGCGCTTCATCCATCGAATTCGTATGCAGACTTTGGGTTCCTCCCAGAACACCAGCCAGAGCCTCAATCGCTGTACGAGCAATATTTATCTCCGGTTGCTGGGCGGTAAGGGAAACGCCGGCAGTCTGAGTGTGGAATCGCATCATCATTGATCTTGGGTTCTGAGCCCCATAGTGCTCTTTCATCCAACGTGCCCAAATTCGACGGGCCGCGCGGTACTTCGCTATCTCCTCGAAGAAGTCAATGTGAGCGTTAAAGAAGAAGCTAAGTCGAGGGGCAAATTCATCGACTTCAAGGCCTCGTTGCAAAGCAGACTCAACATATGCAAAGCCGTTACCGAGGGTAAAGGCAAGTTCTTGAGCTGCTGTCGAGCCTGCTTCACGGATGTGATAACCGCTGATTGATACAGAGTTCCATCTGGGCATCTCGTTTTTCGTGAACTCGATGGTGTCAGCCACCAGTCGCATCGACGGTCGCGGCGGGAAGACCCATTCCTTCTGAGCTTGGTATTCCTTAAGGATGTCGTTTTGGAGGGTCCCTCCTATGCGAGCCCTGGCTGCTCCTTGTTCTTCGGCGTTTGCTACGAACATTGCCCAAATGGGCGCAGCGGGCGCGTTAATAGTCATCGAAGTCGTGGTGTTCTCAAGGTCAATATCGTCGTAGAGAATCCGCATATCTTCGATCGTGTCGACAGCCACGCCACAACGACCAACTTCGCCCACCGAGAGAACATCATCACTATCAAGCCCCATCAAAGTTGGCATGTCGAAAGCGGTTGACAAGCCTCCACCTCCGGCAGACAAAATCTCTTTGAACCGCTCGTTTGTGTCCTCGGGGGTTCCAAAGCCAGCAAACATGCGCATGGTCCAGAGGCGACCCCGGTAGCCACTGGGATGCACTCCACGGGTATAGGGATATTGGCCGGGCCATCCAATACGATCATCAGGTTCGGCATCTATCGGGCCGTAGAGCGGTTCTACTGGGACACCACTCATGGTTTCGTAGTCCACGTCGCGGGTTCCACCGGCTTCGTATTCTTGTTGCCACTGCTCTCGCGTCACACGTTTCTCCCAAGTACCCGATCGGGGGGCAGGCGCAATCAGTCTAGGCGGGGCTCAGCGGAGGAACCCAAGGTGGTCTATAGGGCCTTGCCCTGCACCTAGCTTCCAGCCAGCTGCGCCGCGTATGGCTTCCGCCGTAAAGTCTTGAGCCGCTAGTACCGCATCAAGAACAGGTACTCCCCTAGCTAAACCCGCGGCAATTGCCGCCGAGAGCGTATCTCCGGTACCGCGGACGTTTATCGTTTCGCACCGCTCACTTTCTAGAGTGATGGCTTTGCCGTCGAAAGCGACGATGTCGATCATTGTTGGAGAATCCCGTCGACCACCCGTGATAACTACCACCTCGGGACCTTTGTCAACTAGTTCTAATGCCGCTTCACTGAGCGCTTCGGTGTCGTCACCAATTGCTCTTTCTAACAGTTGCATTGCTTCGAGATGATTAGGCGTAACGACTCTTGCGAGAGGAACCAAGCGATCCGAAATGACACGGTCAGCCGATTCGCTGTAGATCCGATTCCCATGTCGATCGACCAATACCGGGTCAACAACTAGAGAGGGCAACAATCGTGATTCCGCCAATTCCGCAACTAGCAGTGCGTTTTCTTCAGAGAACAGCAACCCTGTCTTAACGGCTGATACCTCAAAATCTTCCAGGACGGCTTCGATTTGTGAGCGAACGACATCAGCAGATATGGGTAACGCCGATCGGAAGTCTTGAGTGTTTTGTGACGAAACGACTGTTACGGCGCATACACCGTGCACATCTCGAACAGCGAAGGTTCGTAAATCCGCTTGGAGGCCCGATCCTCCTCCGGAGTCTGAGCCTGCGATGGTTAGCACGACTGGTGGCTGAGTCACCTGGCTGTTGTATCAGACCAAGGGCGTTGCGTTCCTTGCCTAGGGTGTCGTCGTGAAGGATCACTCAGCGACTATCGGAATAATTGCGAATCCCGTTTCGGGGCGAGACATTCGTCGTGTCGCAGCTCGCGGCGGAGTTTCCAGTACCGAAGATAAGCGGAACCGCATTGCTCGCGCCGTTATTGGCGCGGTCGCGGCTGGGGCACGTCACATAGTGGCAATGAAGGAGCCGTTCGGCATCGCCAGCGGGGCTTTAGCTGATCTGAGGCTTGAGGCTGAGCTCGAAATTCTCGACGTGGGCGCCCGGGTTGATCCGAGTGATACAGAACGCGCCGCCCTAGCGATGAAGGAACGCGGCATTGGTGTGGTCATCACCCTCGGAGGCGACGGAACAAATCGAACCATCGCCAAAGTGTGGCCTGAAGTTACGTTGGTACCGATGTCAACAGGAACAAATAACGTGTTCCCCTCGCTGGTCGAACCCACTGTGGCGGGGGCGGCCGCTGGACTGGTGGCGAATGGGTTGGTCGATATCGACTTAGCGGCACCGCGTTCCAAAATGATTCATCTGACTTTTTCTGACGGGTCTGAAGATGTCGCCCTCGTGGACGCTGTGACTCTGGCTGACGATTTCGTCGGAAACCGTATGCCAGTCGACCCAGCAAATCTTCGACAGTTATTAGTTTCTGTAGCGCGGCCTGACACTATCGGCGTGTCATCGATAGCAGGCCTTCACGCCGCTTGCGACGTGGACGAGGATGCCGCGATCTTGGTTCGGTGCGGAGAGGGGGGTCGTTTGACGAATTCTCCGATTGCGCCTGGGTTGTACCGACAGGTTCCGGTGCTTGAGGTGACGAGAATCAATCTTGGTGAACAAATTGATCTCCTAGGACCCACCACGGCGGCACTTGATGGGGACAGGGAGCATCACATTTCATGGGAAGAGCCCGTGTTAGCTGTTGTGCGTCGCGATGGGCCAAGAGTGGTAAAGGTGGCGGTTGCTCTTTCATTAGGCGCTTCTGAAGGGATTTTCTGTTCGGAACTAGCCGACGATCTTGACGCTAGGTGACTGCGTGGAGAGTTGCGATGGGTTGACCGTCAAATAGTACGAGCTTCGAACAACGGCTCGGAATCCAGCGTTCGCATCGAGTCTGGAAGCTCTCGTCGAGTTCGTAGGTGAAATTCTCTATCCGCATCGAGTGTGTACGGGTAGGCGGGTTCACCTGCTCTAAAGAGGGGCACGTGAAGCGCTCTCGCGTCTGACGGACCCGGGCGGTCATGCTGGACTAGGACTTCATCGACCGCGCGCCCACCGTGGATGACGCGGTACGGCCGCACAACTCCTCCACGCGTCGCCTTACCCTCAGATGACTTGGCGACGGGGAGGACCGGCTCGTAGGTGCCTGAGTTACGCGCGATTCCTACCAGCTTGTACACCATTCCTGCAGTCGCGTGACCTGAACCCACGACAAGTTGAGTTCCGACGCCGTAACCGTCAATCGGGTGGGTAGCCAGTTCAGCAATTCGATACTCATCGAGATCGCCTGATACAACAATGCGGGTCGACTCAGCTCCGCTCGCGTCAAGTTTTCTTCGGGCGTGAAGTGCTTCCTCGGCTAGATCACCAGAGTCAATGCGAATCGCTCCGGGGACCCCGCCGAGCCTCTTTGCCGCGGCGAGAGCGCGATCAATGCCGGTATCAATTTCGTACGTGTCGACCAGAAGTGTTGTTGCCAGTCCGTGCGCTTCGATTTGGGCTTCGAAGGCCGCTTCTTCATCGTCATGAGCGAGGGTGAAGGCATGCGCTGAAGTTCCAGCGGTGGGGAGATTGAAGCGGATACCCGCTTCCATATTTGAGGTGGTGTCGAAGCCCACGAGCCAAGCGGCTCTTGCTGCTGCTACGGCTGCCTCTTCATGGGTCCGGCGTCCACCCATTTCAATGAGGTGGCGCCCTTGGGCAACATCGTGCATCCGTGCTGCGGCAGACGCGACGGCACAGTCGTGGTTGAGTACCGACAACACAAGTGTTTCGAGGAGAAGACCCGCACCGAACGAGCAGTCAACTCTGAGGACGGGGCTTCCGGGCACATAAAAGTCCCCTTCGCGGTAGCTCCATACTTCGCCTTC
>DGLO01000048.1 GCA_002388005.1 Candidatus Neomicrothrix sp. UBA4542 | reverse complement strand
TCCACCATCGGGTCTCTGAAGAATGATTTCCAACGAGGATGGGCCTTCAGAAACTTTGATGTCGAGCCCGAGTTGTTGATGAAGCGCGACAGTGCGATCGAGTTGGGGGTCGCTGCCCCGCACTTCGGTGAGCAAGCATCCTTTGGGCGTTATGGTCGCTGGGTTGGGTGTATCGCCCCAATCGATAACAAATGGCACCATCCTTTGGTTACTTGACAGAGTGAGTCGCCAACTAATTTCTTCCCCGTCGGGCTTTACGCGGCTCATAGCCACCACCGGACCGGGATCTGTCCCATGGTTTCGAATCGTTTCGGAAACAGACTCGATCGTCTCCCCCTCACTGGGGTGGACTGCGAATGCCGCCAGGCGGGGCCCGGGGTGTTCGTCTATTCCAAACGGGCGAGGTCTTGGAGGATCATCCTGGTTGGGGTCCACCGCGATGATTTCGAGGTACACGTCGGTTCCAAGTGAGAGCAAGGCGTTGTGAGTGCCGACTCCCGGATGCGGCCCACCGGGCGCGGCTCGGACACCGGTCAAAGCCTCAACAAAGTCAACTCCTTCTTCGAGGTTCTGACATGCGAGGGCGAAGTGGTCAAATGCAGCCATATCAATCAAATAACTCCTTGGGTAGATCCTGGGAAGGGTTCATAGTCCAATTTGCGGGACGTTTTTCGAGAAAGGCATTGATGCCTTCAACCGAGTCAGGTTGTCGCCCCACCCACTGAAACACCGGCTCTTCCAATCGGTGCATTTCATCCCAACTTAGAGAGAGGCCTTTCCACAGCAACTTTTTCGTGGCCGCTACCGAAACCGGAGCAGCTGCAGACATACGGAGAGCGAGTTCTATGGCTTCGTCCAGCAGATCGCCGTCAGGGTGTACTGACGACACCAACCCCATAGAAAGAGCGTCTTCGGCATCGATCAGTTCCGCCCCCATAAGCAACTGTGATGCATTCGAAAAACCGACGACCCTTGGTAGAAGCGTGTGCGAACCCAACTCGGGCAGCATTCCGATTCGATTAAAGACGAACCCAATTCGCGCACTTTTCGCGGCGACGCGGATGTCACACAGCAGGGGATACGTTGCGCCGACTCCAACCGCCGCACCGTTGATTGCAGCGATCACTGGCTTGGGCACTTGATGCGGAAGCATTTTTGGGGTTCTCGCCGCACTGTTGTCTTGGACGTCGCGGTTCCGATCACGGTCAAACGTGTCACTGCCCCCGGAAAGATCGGCACCTGCACAAAAAGCGCGTCCGGCTCCGGTAATGACCACTGCTCGAACCTTGGGATCCTCTGAGCAATCCAGCAGAGCTGTATCTAAACCCGAAGAAATTTCGTGATTCCAGGCGTTGAGCCGATCCGGGCGATTGAGTCGCACTACAGCAATGGAGTCGACGTAGTCGACTGTCACCGCATCCGGGGCAGCCTTTGAGTGCTTCATAGCTGCAGTCTCTCAGAATTGAACGAGCCGTACCGGACTGCGATAGATGTGGCCTTTGAGCCGGTTATCGGGCATGCTGTTCGTGTCTTTCCAGCTAGGACCGCCGTGCAGATACTTACTTCCATCGTCGTTGGTTTTGTCGTGACTCAGGTCTCAACGTTGACCACCTCCGCGTATCTTCACCGGTCGCTTGCCCACAAAGCGGTGACCTTTCATCCAGGGTTTGCGTTCCTCCTCCGATTTTTCCTATGGCTTACCACTGGAGTTAAAGCTCGAGAGTGGGCCGCGGTCCACCGTAAACATCACGCTTACACCGATGAGGAAGCGGACCCACACTCTCCTGCACGACTCGGCTGGGTTCGTGTGCAATTCACGAACTTCTGGCTGTACCGGCGCGCAGCCAACGATCCGGTAACAGTTGAGAAGTGGGGGAAAGATCTTGCCCCTGATAGGTGGGACCGGTTGATGTTCGATCGCGGCCCGCTGGGTTTAATTGTTGGAACTGTGCTGCTAGCTCTATGGCTGGGATGGTGGCAGGGAGCTCTTGCTTTCGCCTTCCATATGGTCAGCTATGTGATGCTTTCCGGAGCAGTTAACGCAGTCGGGCATACTTTCGGTCGACGTCCCTACCAAAACAGCGCGACCAACCTTCATTGGCTCGCAGCGCTGACTTCCGGGGAGGGCTACCACAACAATCACCATGAATTACCCACGTCGGCGAGATTCGGTTTCAAACCATTGGATGTGGACGCGGCATGGTGGCTCATCAAACTTGCGCAACGTTGTGGCCTCGCCGACGTACGCGAGTTGAAGAACAGAACCTCTCTCGCCTGATTCGGTGATGGTTCCAGCGCGTCTGCGCGACATCGCTCTTTCCATCGGAGTCGTGGAGCTAAGGGGAATTGAACCCCTGACCCCTTCCATGCCATGGAAGTGCTCTACCAACTGAGCTATAGCCCCGAAGAACACCCCAAGCTATCAGCGCGCCTCAGCGATGCAACTGACGCTTCTCGTCGCCGCGCATGGCGCCTAGGCTCTCGGGCATGAGTATTCCAGTCGACCCCGGCCAACTCGAAACCGAGCTCAAACGATACGGCTACTCTGCCTTTCTTTTGACTGTTAGCGACGATCAAACCTCTCACGTCGCCCACATGACGTTCCGCGTGGATCAGGGAACTCTGCGCTGTCCGGTAAGCCGCACTGCTGCTCGCAACGTTGACCAACGACCCAAGGTTGTCATCCTCTGGCCGCCGCATGAAGCAGACGGCTACTCCATGATCGTCGACGCCGAATGCCGCGTCGAAGGAGACGAACTTTGCGTTACCCCAACTTCAGGAGTGCTGCATCGACCAGCAACTCCCACAACCCAAGGGGAGCTCGACTGCGGAAGCGACTGTGCTCCGCTGGGTAGCTGACGTGGCAGGGCCGTTAACTGGCATCCGAATCCTGGAACTAGGGAGCTTCATCGCCGGACCTTTTGCCGGTCAACTCCTAGGAGATTACGGCGCAGAAATAATCAAAGTTGAACCACCCTCACTTGGTGACCCCATGCGAAAATGGGGCCACTGCGACGCCGAAGGCCATAGCTACTGGTGGCCAGCAATCGCCCGCAACAAAAAGTCGATCGCCGTCGACCTTCGCCGCCCCGAGGGACGATCGGTGGTGCGACAACTAGCAACATGCAGTGACGTCGTTTTGGAAAACTTTACTCCTGGACGACTTGCCGAGTGGCAACTCGGCTACGACGATCTTGTCGATGACAACCCGGGTTTAATCATGACTCATGTCTCAGGTTTCGGCCAAACCGGTCCACGCGCAACCGACCCTGGGTTCGGCTCCATTGGTGAAGCCATGGGAGGGATTCGGCACACGACCGGCTGGCCTGACCGGCAATCCACTCGAGCAGGGATAAGTCTCGGCGACGCGATCGCATCCCTTTTCGCGGTAACCGGCACTCTGGCCGCTCTCAATGAACGACAACAAAGTGGAATCGGTCAACAAGTCGATGTAGCTATCTACGAAGCCGTGTTCGCCCTGATGGAATCAACCGTCGCTGACTACGACCTGGGAGGTCATATTCGAGGGCGCACCGGCTCCGTGCTCCCGGGAGTAGCTCCCTCGAACGTCTACCCGACGCTCGACGGAGCAGACGTGCTCATCGCGGGCAACGCTGACGCGATCTTCCGACGTATCTGTACAGCCATGAACCGAGCAGATCTTGCCGACGATCCGCGTTATGCGACTCACGAAAACAGGGGAGCTAACCAATCAGAACTCGATGACACTATTTCGGCATGGACAGCTACCCAAGGCGTAGAAGAGCTCGAAGATTTACTCGAGGAACACGGTATTCCGTATGGCCGAATTTTCACCGCGCCAGACATGATCGCGGATCCACAATTCGCGGCTCGCGAGTTGATTCAACGGTACGAGGACGGAATCTTAGGGCAACAGGTTCCGATGGCTGCTCCGGTACCGCGATTTTCCCGCACTCCGGGTGAGATTCAATCCACCGGCCCGGCGTTAGGTCAACACACCAACGAGATACTGAAAACCGTATGCGGGTATGACCACGAACGGATTCAAGGGTTGCGTCGAGACGGCGTCGTCGCTTGACGAGCGCATCAATTGTCGACGGTTCTGGTTCTTGGACCTGATCGAAGAACTTGCGCAGGCAACTGGCGCCCAACCAATTCCTCAGCCAACAGCCCGCATTCGATCAATCGTTCGAGATCAATACCTGTTGAGGCGCCTAAATCTTCGATCATGTGCACTACGTCTTCGGTAGCAACGTTGCCTGTAGCGCCCGGCGAATAAGGACAACCGCCTAACCCTCCAATGGCCGCATCGAAACGGCAAACACCTTGCTGCATAGCGACCAGGATGTTGGCCAAACCGGTGTTGCGTGTGTTGTGAAAATGGAGACCGATATGAGATATGTCAATGTCGACCTTGCCGAGCGCGTCTAGTAGTTCCAGAACAACTCTGGGAGTCGCCATACCGCTGGTATCACCGAAGGACAGACCGTCAACTCCCGCCTCATCTAACACTCGTCGCGCGTAGAGGGCAACGCGATCAGGAGCGATATCGCCCTCGTAAGCGCATCCGAATGCTGTCGACAGAATTGCTTCGACTGGGGTGTCTTGCCCATGGGCCAAATTAGTCAACTCGACTATCTGCCCAACCGAATCTTCGGGAGACATATTGATGTTCTTTCGGTTGTGTGTCTCCGAAACCGACATCACAACTTCAATTTCGTCGACGTCACATTCAAGAGCATCCAGAGCGCCCCGCTCGTTAGGGACCAAAGCGCGGTAGCGAACTCCCGGAACTCGGGTAATGCCCCTCATCACTTCGGCAGACCCAGCCATAGGTGGGATCGCTTTTGGATGAACAAATGATGCCGCTTCGATCGCGGCAAGGCCGGTTCCCGACAACGCATCAATTAGAGCTATGCGTTCTTCGACCGGAATCGTCGCTTCATTTTGCAACCCGTCGCGGGGTCCAACTTCGCGGATCTCCACCGACTTGGGAAGATCCGCTTTCACGTCAAGCCGCCTTAAGGTCTTCAAACACCTTGCGCCAACGTTCGGCATCGGAGCGGTACGGGGCGTAGAAACTCAGACGCTGAACAACGTCACCGAAGCGCTGCTTCAATTGTTCTGCGATCTGCTCCGGCTCTCCGACGACTGCGAAGGCGTCAAGAATTTCGTCGTCCACCAGGCTCCCCATCTCCACCCACTTACCTTCTTTTGACAGGGAGTTGAGTTCAGTTTGCATGTCACCCCAACCATGGCATTCCAACACACCCCTATAGGCGGGAGTTGACCCGTAGAACGCGATCTGCTGACGGGTTCCTTGCTTGGCTTTCTCGATTTCCTCCTCGTTGTTGCCTGTTACGACAAACAGGGGACCCGAGATCTCCACATCAGAAAGGCTACGGCCAGCTCTTGCAGCGCCCCGCTCTAACGCAGGAAGGGTCTCCTCACGTAAATACTTCTCGGTCGTAAAGCCGTGGGCGAGAAAAACGTCACAGGTTTCACCGGCGACCTCAGTCATCAGCGGCCCAACCCCCGCTAACGCCATCCTGGGGGCGCCATAAGGATTTTCGCCGGGATGAAAGAATGGCGTCATCAATGTGTGTTGGTAAAAGTCGCCGCGAAAGTCGAGCTTCTCTCCGGTGTTCCAACTATTCCAAATTGCTTTAGTTGCCAGAATCATCTCGCGCATCCGAGCTGCCGGTTTTGACCATTCCATCGAAAAGCGCCGAGTGATGTGCGCCTTAATCTGGCTGCCTAGACCGAGAGTGAAGCGTCCCTTGGACATTAGCTGGATGTCATTGGCGCTGTATGCGAGGTCCATCGGGTTTCGGGCGAACCCAACCACGATGCTGGTTCCCAACTCAACTTTTTCCGTTGCTTGCGCCATGAGAGGGAGCATCGTGAAGGGGTCATGGTTCGTCTCTGGAACCCAAAGACCGTCATAACCAATCTCTTCCTGCTCGCGGGACTTTTCTGAAATCCCGTCAAACCCACTGTCAACACCTATACCGCCGTCGATTTTCATGCACCCGAACTTAGTTCAGCCTCAAGTCCAGTGCCGCAGTCGGACGGCGCCTAGATGCCGAGGATGCTTGCAGCTCGCTCCGCGAGACGAACAACGCTCTCGGGGAACAGTTCGACCTCGTCGGGAATTTCGGGGTTCGCACCACCCAGGTATCTAGCGTGGACCCCTTCCAAGATGCACGCTAAGCGCCAACTTGCGAACGCGAAGAAGAACTCGATTTCACTGGTATCTCGCCCTGTTTGGATTTGATAGCTCGCGACGAGATCGGTTCGACTCGGAAACCCGTCGGCGATAGTCGCAGCGTCGCCAAGAGGCAAAAATTCATCGATCGGTTCGCTCCAATAAGCCAACAGGATGCCTAGATCCGCCAGAGGGTCGCCCAAAGTAGAGATCTCCCAGTCAAGTACTGCTGCAACCTCTCCTTCATCGCTAACGAGGCAATTATCCAGTCTGAAGTCTCCGTGGATCAGCGTGGCCTCTCGCTGTTCGGGAATATCGTTGGCCAAAACGTCATGGACTCTTTCGATGAGGGGTAACTCGCGGGCAGTCATGGCGTTGAACTGTCGTAACCATGTGCGTAGCTGGCGGGCGACGTAGGCCTCGCGCTTTCCAAGATCAGAGAGGCCGGTCGATTCGAGATCTACCGAATGCACAGCAGCTAACGCCCCAACAAGTTGCTCACCCAGGTGACCACGTTTTTCGGCAGGGACCACGGCTGCCGAGTTCTGATCCCTCAACACGTGGCCGTCGACAAAGTCAGTGACATAGAAATCCGCACCGATTATTTCGGGATCGGTGCAAAGCCCAACAACGTGTGGCACAGGCACGGCGCTATCAGCGAGAGAAGAAAGCAGTCGGTGCTCTCGAACCATGTCATGTGCCCCGCTCAAGACATGATCTAAAGGTGGTCGACGGAGCACCCATCTGCGACCGCGTTGGTCGGTCACCCGATATGTGAGATTTGAGTGACCCCCCGTTATCAGATCAAACTCAAGTGGTTCGCTAAGAGTTTTGACGCGACCGGACAGCCATTCCGTCACCGGTGTTTCCTCAATACCCTGGACCACGGCACTCCTCAGATTGGTTTGATCTCGAACCTACATCCTGTTGAGATCTATTCTCCTGTCGGAATATGTAGCCCTGCTATGAAAGGCTGAGACATGATTGATGTCACGGACCAAGACTTCGAACAGCAAGTTGTCGAAAAAAGTCATGAAGTCCCCGTAATCGTCGATCTATGGGCCCCATGGTGCGAACCGTGCAAAACACTCGGTCCGCTTCTTGAAAAAGTTGTTGATGCCCAACAAGGCAAAATCGTGGGCGTCAAAATCAATATCGACGAAAACCCCGGGGTATCGCAAGCTTTCCAGGTCCAATCGATACCCATGGTTGTGGCCTTCAAAGACGGTCAGGCGGTCGACGGCTTCATGGGCGCTCAAGGTGAACCCATGCTGGAAGATTTCATCAAGCGTCTCCTACCATCCGAAGAAGAAACCCAGATCGATGTGCTTGTTTCTGCCGGTGATGAGTTGTCCCTACGCGCAGCTTTAGAACTTCAAAGTGACCATCCGTCGGCGGTTCTCGTCTTAGCAGAGTTGCTGGTTCAAGATGGCCGCACCGATGAAGGGCTGGCTCTGCTAGAGCGAATTCCTGAATCGCCTGAGAGTCGGCGAATAGCAGCCCTTGCTAGAACATCGGACAGTTCAGGGGAATCCGACGAAGTTGATGCGGAATTAGAAACCTTGCTCGGTCAGGTCAAGACCGACGACTCGGCTCGACAACGATTTATTGACCTTCTGGAAGTGATGGGTCTCGAGGACCCTCGAACCGCTGAGTGGCGCCGCAAGCTTTCAACAGCGCTCTTCTGAACCTGAGGTCTTTGGGTGCTGAGAGGAACCAACAGGTTCACACCAAACGTGGTCGGAGTAGGAAGCTAACGTCAAAGGCGTGAGTAAGGTCTCGGTCCAGGTGTTCTCAGGTCCCGAGCCATCTCTCATCGGCGACGCGGTTCGCCAACGCATCGACCAACTCGTTGGCGAGCAGGATCGATCTCTTGTCGTTGAAGAACTCTCTGGCGAGGAGTACACCATCGACCAGGTTGTGGATGCGGTACAAACACCGCCGCTGCTTTCCGATCGTCGAATAGTGGTGGTCCGAGGGTTTAACCGATTCAAATCTGAAGAACTCGGTCCATTAGTTGAACTTCTCCGTGACCCGCCAACGACCACCGATCTGGTCGTGGAGTGGGGAAGCGGAGCAGTGCCGAAAAAATTGCTTGATGCGGCGAAGTCCACAGGCGGTGAACAAATAAAGGTTGCTGCCCCAGGAACCGGGCGGGCTCGTAATACTTGGTTCGAAGAGCGATTCCAGGCTTCCTCGCTGAAACTTGACTCGGCAGCTCGTCAAGTACTTGCTGAGCATCTCGGCGAAGACGTTGCTCGCTTAGCTGGATTGATGCGGACTCTTGAAGGTGTGTACGGCTTCGGGGCTGCTCTCGGTGAAGCCGAGGTGATGCCCTTTCTAGGTGACGAAGGTGGCGTGCCTCCATGGGATCTCACCGACGCAATTGATCGAGGCGATATGACTGCAGCCCTCGAGGTTTTGGAACGCATGTTGAGAGCTGGCGCACGTCATCCCCTTCAAGTGATGGCCACTCTGCACTCACATTACGAACGAATGCTTCGTCTTGACGGCACGGGCATCTCCAACGAAAAGGACGCGGCTGTGCATCTTGGTATGAAAGGTTCGAGCTTTCCGGCTAAGAAGGCGCTCGATCAGGCCCATCGACTCGGATCAAAAAAGATTCGTCGAGTAATTGAACTGTTGAGCGAGACGGACATTGACCTGCGAGGCAAGTCCGCTCTGGGGGGTGACATTCTGATGGAAATCTTGGTGGCGCGCCTAGCGCACTTAGCCCACTAAGTCAGCTCTGGGAAGAAGAGCTCTTGCTGTTCAGCCGAGATTTTCGTCGAGCGGCCTCGTTCTTGTGAATCACACCCTTTGCAGCAGCCATGTCGAGCCGCTTTTGCGCGGCGCGAAGAAGCTCCTCTGTAGGTTCGCCCGCTGAAGCTGCCGCCAGAACAGCCTTTTCTCGTGTCTTCAACTCGCTACGAACCGCTTTGTTTCTGACGCGGCGGGTCTCATTTTGGCGGTTACGTTTGATTTGGCTCTTAATGTTCGCCACGTGTGCTTCTCTTACTTCGACTCAAGGTGATGTTGTCTCATTCTGAGTGCCGAAGCAGCAAAGA
>DGLO01000087.1:2211-3211 GCA_002388005.1 Candidatus Neomicrothrix sp. UBA4542 | reverse complement strand
ATTACGAGTAGCCAAGGAACCATTGGTGGTTGTGTTTGGTGCTGAAGGTCGAGGCCTCTCGCATTTAGTCAGCCAAAGATGCGATCAGCTAGTTTCGATCCCCCAAAACGGGCATCTCGAATCCCTCAACGTGTCAAACGCGGCTGCAATAACCATCTATGAAGTTCGACGCCGTAGAGAAATCGACCATTGAACGACATCAATAGTGGCCTGTTGGGGTTTACGCTGGGCGTGCACTGCCCGAGTAGCTCAACGGCTAGAGCACCGTTCTTGTAAAGCGGGGGTTGTGGGTTCGATTCCCACCTCGGGCTCCGTGAAACCGGAAGGAAACTGATCGACGTGCAAGAAGCGCCCCCCCAAAAACTGAGTGAGCGAGACCGAGCCATCCTCGACTTTGAACAGTCATGGTGGGAGTCGTCCACCCCACGAGATCAAGCTGTTCGAGAACAGTTTCAACTCACCGAATCAGAGTACGCAGAAATTTTGAACGGACTTATAGCTTCCGAAGTTGCCCTACTCGCTGAACCGTTACTTGTTCGACGCCTTCGACGCCTGCGCGATCGCCGACGTCAAGAACACATAGCCCGCCGCACCGCTGACCAGGAGGTCGCCCGATGAACGGTCCAATGTCCAGACCCAACAATGCTGCCGCGATCAGAGGATTGCTGTTGGTCATTGTTGCTGTCGCTGTTGGGATTTATTTATTGAGAGGGACAGACACCCCCACTCTTGACTCAGCGTCAACACCTACCCCCACGACGGCAGAGTCCTCCACAGGGGAAACGAGCGACGGACAAGAAGCATCGACTGGCGCAACTGAAACCACGCTGCCCGGAATCACGGTGGCCACATCGGCTCCCGAGAACACGTCGGACACCGATGACTCCAGCGCGGGAACGATGGTCGGATTCGAAGGTCGCCCAAACGCCGAGGTCAAAATTCAAGTCGCAAACTCGACCACAGTTCGCGGAGCAGCCGGCCGGATCACCGACAGCCTCAA
>DGLO01000087.1:623-1826 GCA_002388005.1 Candidatus Neomicrothrix sp. UBA4542 | reverse complement strand
GTTTATTACCAGCCCGGGTCACATATCGAAGCCGGCAATGTTGCCCTTTTGTTGGAGCTTGATGAAACCAACGACGTCTATAGGATGCCCAGTGACTTAAGTGCCTACGTCGACGTTGGCGAACCTCACATTCTCATAGCGTTAGGCATCGACCAGGCGAGCGCTGGGTAGCCGTTGCAGCGGTCATCTCAACATGCGCATCGTCATATGTCCCGATAAGTTTCGCGGCACCGCGAGCGCGTCGAGGGCGGCTCAAGCTCTCGCAGCCGGTCTATCGACACGAGACCTAGAAATCGTCTCTATACCTTTAGCCGACGGCGGTGAGGGCACCCTGGATGCCCTTGGAGGAGCAAACCGAGTTTCGCAAGTAACAGGCCCACTTGGTGATCCTGTAGAAGCCCAATGGAGGCTCTCTTCTGGTGAGGCGGTTATCGAAATGGCCCAGGCAAGCGGTCTACTCTTGGCGGGAGGCAGCGAAGGCAATGATCCACTGTCGGCAACTAGCTCCGGTACCGGTGAGCTAATCGCTGAAGCTCGAGCCTCAGGAGCGCGACGCATAGTCATCGGCGTTGGAGGTTCCGCATCCACAGACGGCGGCTTGGGAGCGATTCGCGCTATGGAACCATTGGTGCGCTTCTCCGGAGTCGAACTGGTCGTTGCGTGCGATGTGCGAACCGCATTCCTTGATGCTCCAGCGGTCTTTGGACCTCAAAAAGGAGCAACGTCGGCTCAGATGGAACTACTTACGCGTCGACTTTCTCGTTTGGCTCAACTCTATTTGGAAGAGTTCGGAGTTGACGTTCGAGACTTGCCACGCGCCGGAGCAGCTGGCGGATTAGGCGGCGGACTTGCTGCCGTTGGAGCTCGACTAGTTGATGGATTCGGGCTGATCGCTGAAGAAATCGAGTTGGCAGACACCATCGCTGAAGCGGACCTCGTCATCACCGGGGAAGGTCAACTTGACCCAGAGTCATTTAACGGGAAAGTCGTCGGAGGTGTTGCATCGATCGCAGATCAACACCAAGTTCGGGTTGCTGCAGTGGTTGGGTCAACCAACCCAGCCACAAACATCCCTAGAAATATGAAGGTCTACTCGCTCACAGAGATTTTCGGACACGATCTCGCATTTGGTGACACCGAGAAATGTCTTACGGAACTGGGGCCACAGCTCTTAACGTAACAAGCCTTACATCTAGGCGTATC
>DGLO01000087.1:0-216 GCA_002388005.1 Candidatus Neomicrothrix sp. UBA4542 | reverse complement strand
TCCTCAGGTTGCAAATGCAGGGGGTTGGCTGATTGGCTATTAGCACTCTCACTACGAGAGTGCTAAAAGCCAAACGCCTCAATGAAGACCTAGTTGTCAGCTTGGTTCGGGATTGAGGTGACCAACCAACACACCAACGGAGTCAGATCCAGATGGCAAAGATGATCTCGTTCGACGATGAGGCCCGCCGGGCGCTCGAAACTGGAATGAACAAGC
>DGLO01000028.1:560-12334 GCA_002388005.1 Candidatus Neomicrothrix sp. UBA4542 | reverse complement strand
GACGTATTCGGAGCCTGGATACGCGAACTGAAATTCTTCCATTTTCGACGAATCAATCATGAAGGAATCCCCCTAGTGATCTGCCGATCAGGCTGGAGCAAACAAGGCGGTTTCGAGCTATTCCTCGAGGATGGAAGCAAAGGAGACCAGCTATGGGACCTTCTGTGGGAAGCCGGACAGGCCTACGACATTCGAGTCGGAGCACCCAATTACGCCGAACGCATCGAAAATTTTCTTCTCTCCTGGGGTTCGGACACCGATCCGGACAGCGACCCCTTTGAGGCCGCGATCGGCAAGTATGTCGACCTGGGATCGGATCACGAATTTGTTGGGAAAAAGGCCCTACTTGCGAAACGACACCAAGGCCCCACCCGCGAGCTCAAAGGGCTGCTGATCGACGGCGAACCCCTTGACCCGAACCCAGAACCCGTCGGACTGCAAACCCCCAACGGCTCCTATGCCGGCCAGACCCGGGTTGTTGCCTACTCACCGCGATACCAACAAAATTTAGGATTAGCGATCGTGGAGGTCCCCCAAAACCTTCCAGGCACCAAACTGCAAGTTCACACCCCAACCGGATGGAGAGCGGCAATCGTCTCAGACTTACCGTTCGATCTGTAGCGACCTCGCTGTACCGGTAGCCTGACCGGGTTCGCGGGCGTAGTTCAATGGCTAGAACCTCAGCCTTCCAAGCTGATGATGCGAGTTCGATTCTCGTCGCCCGCTCCACTTCAGTCGCGAACTGCAGTAGGGGACAGTACGAATCGCCCCGATAGAATTCGGCCCCTGTGAAGACCACCGTGACCGAAGTCGACCCCGCTGACCTTGACGTCGCCACTGACACCGAAACGTCAGACGATGCTGGAGGAACCCAAGAGCGAACCTTCGGACCAAGAATCAAGCTGACTGTCGAAGTTGACGAAGAAACCTTTGACGACGCTATCGATCAGGCTTTTCGCAAGATCGCCAAAGAGATCAAGATTCCGGGTTTCAGAAAAGGCAAAGTTCCTCGACCAGTACTCGAATCACATATCGGAAGCGAGTACGCCCGAGCCCAAGCTTTAGAAGATGCCATTCCGGGTTACTACGCCGAAGCAGTACGCGCTGAAGCGGTCGATGTCATAGCCGCTCCAGAGCTTTCCCTGACCAGCGGCGAAGATCACGGCTCGGTCTGTTTTGAAGCAGTGGTCGAGACCCGACCCCAGATCGACATCAGAGGCTACGAAAATCTCAAAGTGGAAATACCCCACCCCGCGCCCAGTGACGAAGAAGTTCAGGAACAGATCGATACCCAACGACGCCAGTCCGCTGAACTTGTCGATATGGACCGCCCCGCAGCATCAGGCGATCAGGTATCCATCGATATTCAAGGAACCGTCGAAGGGGAATCACTTCCAGGACTCACCGCCGACGACTACCTGTACTCGGTAGGCAGCGGCGGGATCGTTGACGAGGTTGACCTTCAGCTTGAAGGGTCAAGCGCAGGTGACGAACTCAGCTTCAGCGCCGACCACCCAGTTCAAGAAGACGTGACCATCGATTTCAAAATCAACGTCAACGCAGTCAAAGAGGAAGTCCTCCCCGAACTTACCGACGAATGGGTAGAAGACAACACCGAACACGACACCGTTGACGAGCTGCGATCAGAAACTATGCAGCGCATGCGAATGATGCGAATCTTCCAAACAAACGCCGCGATGAGAGAAAACACCGCGACCGCAGTCGCTGAGCTCGTCAACGACGACATTCCTGACTCCATGGTTAATGGCGAAATGTCTGAACAGCTGCAGCAACTCGCGATGCGTTTGCAGGGCCAGGGAATGAATATCGAAACCTGGATGCAAATGACCGGACAGGACCCGGAATCATTCACCGTCGAGTTACGTGATGCTGCCCAAAGATCAGCGAAGGTGGACTTGGCCCTTCGTTCAATCGTCGAAAAAGAATCCGTCGAAGTTGATGACGACGAACTAGAAGAAGAACTTGAACGGATGGCTGAACAGTTCCAAACAACAGTTCACGAACTCCGACACCAAATTGAAGACCACGGTGATGGACTCGGACCGCTCCTAGCCGAAATTGGGAAACGCAAAGCGTTGGAATGGCTGGTGGCAGAAGTCGAATTGATCGACAACGAGGGCAACACTATTGACCGCGACGACCTCGACCTCCCTGACCTCTCGGGTTCCGACGATGACCACAACGATTCAGAAGAAGACGTTGGCGCTACCGTTGAGAGTGCAGAAGTCGAAAATGAAGACCATTCCGAGGAGGATGACAAACAGTGAGCCTTGAGGCACAGAACTACCTAGTCCCCACGGTCGTAGAACAAACCAACCGTGGAGAACGCGCATATGACCTGTATTCGCGGCTACTCAAAGAAAACATCATCTTTCTCGGGACCCCAATCGACGACACCATCGCAAACTTGGTGTGCGCACAGATGATCCACCTCGAATCCGAAAACCCCGACCGCGACATCAACATCTACATCAATTCACCAGGTGGCGATATCAACGCGCTGTTCGCCATCTACGACACCAGCCAATACATTCGTAACGACATCACGACCATCTGCCTAGGTCAAGCAGCTTCGGCCGCCGCGGTGCTACTCGCCGCCGGTACCCCCGGCAAACGGATGGCTCTCCCACATGCCCGAGTGCTCCTTCACCAGCCCTACGGACAAGCAATGGGACAAGCCACCGACATTGAGCTAGCCGCCCGCGAAATAGACAGAATGCGGGCACTCCTCGAAGAGATCTTGGCCCGTCATACCGGACAAGACCTCGATCGCATTCATACCGACACCGACAGGGACTTCATCATGGATGCCCAGGCCGCGAAAGAATACGGAATGATTGACGAAGTCATAGACAGCCGTGAAGTCGCAGAGGACGGCCCTATCAGAGCAGCCTGATATTTCTACTGTTCAGCAGTCAAATCACTCGGTACCCTCAACCTCTACCCCCTATTGACACTGACAACGCTCTCGATGGTCTACGAGCCAGTCTCAACGTCACCGCGTTCTGATCTGACTGTGCCATCCTTAGCAGACGGCTATTGACCCAAATAGGGTTAGATAACCAAAACGAGGTACTGACAACGTGGCGAAATTCGGAGAGGGCGGAGAGCTACTGAAATGCTCGTTCTGCGGAAAATCTCAGAAGCAAGTGAAAAAACTTATCGCCGGCCCAGGTGTCTATATCTGCGATGAGTGCATCGACCTATGTAATGAGATCATCGAAGAAGAACTAGCAGACACCACCGAAGTCAGCTTCGACGATGTTCCCAAGCCCACCGAAATCTACGACTTTCTAAACGACTACATCATTGGGCAGGAGCGAACCAAGAAGATCTTGTCGGTAGCGGTCTACAACCACTACAAACGCGTCCAATTCGGGTCAAATCTCGAATCAGACGTAGAAATCGCAAAGTCCAACATCATGTTGATCGGTCCGACAGGATGCGGGAAAACCATGATGGCCCAAACTCTGGCGCGCATGCTCAATGTTCCGTTTGCAATAGCAGACGCAACGGCACTCACCGAAGCTGGATACGTCGGCGAAGACGTCGAAAATATATTGCTGAAACTCATTCAAGCTGCCGACTACGACGTCAAGCGAGCAGAAACCGGCATCATCTATATCGACGAAATCGACAAGATTGCACGCAAAGCCGAAAACCCGTCGATTACCCGTGACGTCTCGGGAGAGGGCGTCCAACAAGCCCTACTGAAAATCCTTGAGGGCACTCAAGCATCCGTACCCCCTCAAGGCGGCAGAAAGCATCCCCACCAAGAGTTCTTGCAGATCGATACCAGCAACGTCTTGTTTATTTGTGGAGGCGCGTTTGACGGCCTTGAACGTGTCATCGCTGACCGGGTCGGGAAACGCGCCGTCGGTTTCGGGGCGGATATAAAATCTGTCAACGAACGCGCCAACCTAGACCTACTCTCAGAAGTTCTACCCGAAGACCTTCAAAAGTTCGGTCTAATCCCCGAGTTCATCGGGCGTCTCCCGGTAGTCGGAGTTGTCGACCAACTCGACCATGAAGCACTAACCCGAATACTGGTGGAACCTCGCAATGCGTTGGTGAAGCAATACCAACGCATGTTCGAACTCGACGGGGTCGAACTTGAATTTACCGACGACGCAATCAGCGCGGTAGTTGACCAAGCAGTACTGCGAAACACCGGAGCACGTGGACTGCGCGCGATCCTTGAAGAAGTATTACTCGGGGTTATGTACGAAATGCCTAGCAGAGAGGACATCGCTCGCTGCATCATCGATCGCGAAGTTGTCCTCGACAAGGTAAATCCGACCCTGGTGCCACGCAGGGATGACAGCGGTGGCGAACGCCAGGCGTCCTAAGCGAAGTACGTCCCGCGGAACGTCACCACGCGAAACCTCACAAAAAATCGGCAGCTATGCCGATGCCATGGATTGGCTCAAGGACCATTACAACCTCGAACAACACCTTGGTGGCAACGAGACGAAACCCCCATCCTTAGACCGGATGCGCGCCCTTATGACCCTATTAGGAGATCCGCAAAACGAGATCCCAGCGATTCACATCACTGGAACGAACGGCAAGGGAAGCACATCTCGAATGGTGGTCGAACTCATCGGCGCGACCGGACTCGACGTTGGCAGCTACAGCTCCCCACATATCGACCGGGTCAACGACCGCATCATGATTGCTAATGAACCTCTCAACGACGAGTCAATGACCCGGGCCCTCGCAGAGGTCGCCGAAGTGGAACCATGGGTCCTGAAATCAACGGGGGAAAAACCGAACTATTTCGAAATCTTGTGCGCCGCAGCCTACAACTGGTTCGCAGCAACGGCAGTTGACGTCAACGTCATCGAAGTTGGTATGGGCGGCCGCTGGGATGCCACCAACGTCATCGAAGCCGACATAGCAGCCATCACCAACATCGGCCAAGACCATCTCGAAATCATCGGACCCACGGTCGCAGACGTCACGCGCGAAAAAGCAGGCATCGTATCCCCGAACTCGCATGTGATCTGCGGTGAAACCACACCGGAACTCGTTGACATCATCACGGAAACTCAACATCGCGAACTGTGGCGCCACCAAACTGAGTACGACGTCGCCGAAGACCGGCTAGCTGTTGGGGGACGAGTAATTGATCTAGTTACTCCATACGGTCGCCACCAAGACATCTTTATACCTGTTAACGGCAGCCATCAGGCACAAAACGCGGCGATGGCAGTAGCGGTCGTAGAAGCGTTCTTTGGACAACAGCTAGACGACGACGTCGTCTCTGAAGCATTCGCGCGCCTCGAATTGCCCGCACGGTTCGAAGTGATGCAACGACAACCTCTGATCATCATCGACGGGGCTCACAACCCTCCAGCGGCAACGGTTGCAGCCAACACACTGTTCGACGACTTCGCCGCCGAACAGGCCCCGGTCTTAGTAATGGGAACTAACCGACCACATGATCCAGTTGAATTCGTGGACGCGATACGAGGCAAAGAATTCGGGGCAATCATCGCGACCGCAGCGAACTGGCCTCGAGCTATTCCCGCCGAAACCCTCGGCGTCGCCCTACGCGATTACGGACCGCCGATCGAGACTGTTCCTCATGTCGCCGATGCACTCAACCGAGCCATCGAACTTGCAGGAGAAAACGGCACAGTGCTGGTAACCGGTTCTCTATATGTGGCATCTGAGGCCCGAAGCCAACTCCATAGCGCCTCGCGGTAGCCTTACGGCCAACGGATAACACCTACACCAGGAGACTAAGTGTCCCGTACCCTCGTGATCTGCAAGCCTGACGCGGTAGAACGAGGGCTGGTCGGCGAGATCATCGCCAGGATCGAACGCAAAGGATTGACGCTCAGCCGAGCAGAACTGCGCACAGTCGATCGCGCCACAGCACAAACCCATTACGAAGAGCATGAAGGGAAACCCTTCTTTGAAGACCTCATCGCTTTCAGTACCCGCTCGCCAGCAATGTTGATGGTGGTAGAAGGTTCCGATGACGCAGGCGACGACGTCTACGCGATAGTCCGAAATCTGATGGGGGCCACCAACCCCGCTGAGGCAGCACCAGGAACGATTCGGGGTGACTTAGGTCTGATGGTGACCGAAAATCTTGTGCATGGATCCGATTCAAACGAATCGGCCGAACGCGAAATCAACCTTTTCTTCCCGGGTGCCTGACTGGGAAACCATGACCCGCGCAGCCGTTAGACCAAGAGTGAGCGTCGCCCAGAAATCGGCGAAACTTCGGTCAACTACTTTGCGGTGGCCGCTATGAGAAAGCGCGGTGGCGGCAGAAGCTTTCGCGGCAGAGACATAGCGGTAGATCTTGGAACCGCGAACACCCTTGTGTACGTCCGAGGCAGAGGGATCGTCCTAGATCAACCGTCAGTCGTAGCCCTTGACGTCACTAGCGGAACTCCACTAGCCGTCGGACATGACGCCAAACGTATGGCCGGCAGAACTCCAGCTCACATTCAAGTAGTTCGGCCTCTCAAAGACGGTGTTATCGCAGATTTCGACGTGTGCGAAAAAATGCTTCGCTACTTCATTGACCAGATCTCGGGAAGTCGTTGGGCTAAGCCCCGCATGGTGATTTGCGTTCCCTCGGGGATAACAGGAGTCGAACAGCGGGCTGTCCAAGAAGCGGCTGAATATGCCGGGGCCCGAAAACCAGCATTCATTATCGAAGAGCCAATGGCCGCTGCAATTGGAGCCGGGCTTCCGGTTCAATCACCACGCGGCAGCATGATTGTCGATATAGGCGGTGGCACCACCGAAGTTGCCGTTATTTCGCTCGGGGGAATCGTCGCCGCCCAGTCAGCTCGGGTGGGCGGCGACGTTATGGACGATTCGATCGCCCAATACGTCAAGAAGGAATACAGCGTCGCCCTTGGCGACAGTACCGCCGAGGAAGTAAAGGTCGCTTTGGGTTCCGCGTGGCCACTCACGGACGAAATGTATGCAGAAATCCGTGGACGAGATCTCGTCACCGGTTTACCCAAAACCGTCACAGTCAGCAGCGTTGAAATGCGAGAAGCATTGGAAGAACCGATCGGATCGATCATCGACACGGTCAAATTCACACTCGATCAAACACCCCCGGAACTAGCTGCGGACATCATGGACCAAGGAATCACGCTCGCTGGCGGGGGAGCGTTGCTCCGGGGTCTTGATCAGCGGTTGGCAAACGAAACAGGAATGCCGATCAGAATTACTCCTGACCCCCTCTACGCGGTCGCTCGCGGTTCGGGACAGTCCCTCGAAGAATTCGAAGTGCTTCGAGGTGTGCTGTTCTCATCGGGCGATCAATACTGAGCGGTATCGGCGGTGTTGGGGCACTCAACCTCTCGGAGGAGTCGGAGCTCAAAATTTCGACTCGGTCTACTTGTTTTCACATCGCTAGTTCTCATCACCATCGACGTTCGAACTGAGGGTGGAGCCATAGACACCGCTCGCGGGGTTGTGCTCGACGCTTTGGGACCTCTCCGTTCCAACACGTCGCGAATTCTCGAACCGGTAGGAGGAGCGTGGGAAGCGGTAACCAGTTACGACGACCTTGAAGCCCGCAATGCTTTGTTGCGAGCAAAGATTGCGGAACTGCAAAGCTCAGTACTCGAAGTTGGGGAGATTGAACGCGAACGTAAATCTTTGCTTGCACTGCTCGGCGCTAGAGACCGCGTCGCTCAGGTCGGCCGCCGAACCGCTCGCGTAATTGATGCGCCGATATCAAATTACCAACGCACCCTCGAACTGGACAAGGGTTCACGTGACGGGATTGCCGTCGGAATGCCAGTCGAGACCGGGGCAGGCGTAATTGGGAGAATTTCCAACGTCTCGGTAACCCGATCCCAAGTTGAATTGCTGACCGACCCCAACTTTGATGTTGGCATACGAATGGCTCGATCAGGCGACGACGGGATCGCGTCTGGTCGGGGGCGCAACAGCGATCTAGAAGTCAGTTTTATCGAACTCGACACGGTGGTTATTCCAGGTGAGACCGTGGTGACCAGCGGTTTCCAAGGGAGCACTTTCCCAGAGGGTCTCCTCATCGGCACCGTCGTTGACGTCGTTCCCAATGCAGTTCAGGGAACTCAGCGCATCACTGTTCACCCGGCCGCTGATCTGGATCGACTTCGTTGGGTTCAAGTGCTCCTGTTCTATCCGGACGCTCCTGAGCCAGTCATCGTCGATCGCGTACCCCAAGACGACGTAGCAGATGTCGAATCTGAGGGTTCTACACCGTGAAATTTGGAGCAAACGTCGCCGGGAGGCTTGGAGCATTATTTGTCACCGCCTTCGTAATCCAAGTATCGGTAGTGCCGCATTTCAGAATGGGGGGTTATGTCATTGATCTACCGCTCATACTGGTGGTGTTAGTCGGCTTACACCTCAGCCCCCAAAGGGGCGCGTTCGTAGGGTTTCTTGCTGGGCTAGTCGTTGACCTGGCTTTGCAAACCCCGTTTGGAATGACCGCCCTAACGTTTTCGCTTATAGGTTTCGCCGCAGGATCGGTGTCTCTTCATTTGGCTGAACGGCACGCAATCACACGTTCCCTCGCGGTCGCTCTCCTGGGGGCAACAGCTACCGCTCTCTTCGCGGGTTTTGGTGCGCTGATTGGTTTGGAATATGTGACTCGACGAGAGTTAGGAGCAATTGCTCTCGTGACAGCAGCAGCTGCTGGTCCAATAGCGCTACTGCTAAGTCCGCTCGTTCGCTGGTCGCTCGCGCTCAGATTTCCAGCAATTGCATCTGACCAATGAATGAGCAACTGAACAGAAGGCTTGCATTTCTCGGGTTTCTCATCGTCGGTCTTTTCGCTGCACTCTTCACCCGCGCTTGGTATCTGCAAGTGCTGACATCTGAAGAACTATCGGAACAAGCGCTTCTAAACCATGTCGAAATAGTCATTACTCAACCCACCCGCGGGCGCATTCTTGACCGCCATGGAGTAGTCCTCGCCGACAACGTCCGAACAGGTATCGTCACAGTGAACAGATCCCGTTACGCGCCGGGTCAAATCGACTACGTACTCGAGCGATTATCGGGGTTGCTCGATATCCCCGTACAAACGCTGGCTTCCCGTCTCAACGACAAGCAAACGCATCCGCTGGCCGCAAAAGTTGTCGCATCGGGACTCGACGAATATGGCCTTCTTCGGGTCGCCGAGCAGTCCCTGCCTGGAGTCGAAGCCAAGTGGGCGATGAGTCGCGTCTACCCACAAAACGAAATTGGTGCTCATGTCGTGGGGTATGTCGGAGCGATGTCGCAAGGGCAACAAGACAGACTCGTGAAAGCCGGCTACCTGCCCTCTGAACGGGTAGGTAAATCAGGTATCGAAGAAATCTTTGAGAATGATCTTCATGGCCGTCCCGGCCGCACCGAACTCGAAGTTGATAGCACAGGCCGCGTGCACCGCGTTGTGAGCGAGGTTCTACCTCAACCAGGAGCTGATGTTGTTGTCTCCATCGATGTAGACCTTCAGGCCGCGACCGAGTCATATCTTCGGCAAGGCCTGATAGCTGCCCGGAAAACCGTGAGTGAAGACAGCGGATTTTTCTTCCCTTCCATTGGTGGCGCCGCGGTAGTGATGGACGTGCGAAATGGTGACGTGTTAGCGATGGCATCCCATCCGACTTTCGACCCCAACTGGCTGGTAGGTGGGCTAACAACCGCTGAGTATCAATCAGTATTTGAGAACCCGTATGCGCCTGGTGCTCTCAACAATCGAGCAGTTCAAGGGCTATACGCGCCTGGATCCGTATTCAAACTCATTACCGCTCTAGCGGGGCTCGAGGCCCGACTGATATCGCCCCGCGCCGCGTACTACGACATCGGATACTTCAAGATTCCGGAAAAATACGGTTGCACCGGCCGTTGCACCTTCTACAACGCCGACAAAGCACCCTTGGGAATAGTTGATCTATCGTCAGCCATCACCCGCTCAAGCGACGCCTACTTCTACAAGGTCGCACATGACCTTTATTGGATTCGAGGCGAAGAACAGTGGGCGATCCAAGATATGGCTCAGGTCCTCGGTTTTGGCAACCAGACCGGAATACAACTGCCGTTTGAAAAGAGTGGGCGTATTGGTGACGAAGAAATCAAAAAACGTCTCTTCGAAGCTAACCCCGAGGCTTACAACCCGTATGGCGAATCTACGCGATGGTTACCAGGTGACAACATCAACACCGGCATAGGTCAAGGCTTCGTCTCCGTCACAGCAACGCAACTAGCGAACGCATATGGCACCTTCGCTAACGGCGGCACGCTATTCAGCCCGAACGTCGTTGAGCGGGTCATATCTCGTTCCAGTGATCAGTTCGGGGAGTCCGTCATAGAATTCGAGCCCCGGATCCAACGCATCGTTGAATTCCCTGAGGGATCGGCAGTCGTGCGAGAAGGCCTGCACGGGGTAGCCAGTAAGAGTCGTCGAGGAACAGCGTGGCGCGCGTTTGACGGATATGACAGTAGCGGTTACGCGGTGGCAGGAAAGACAGGAACAGCACAAGCTGAGGGACGGAACCCAGTTCTACAGCGCAAAAAAGAGGACTCCGCCGTGTTCGTAGCGTGGGCTCCTCAACACGACCCCCGTTATGTTGTCGCGGTAGTTATGGAAGAAGCTGGCTTTGGTGGTGAGGCCGCTGCGCCTGTGGCTCGCCGAATCATTGAAGCTTTACGCGCTTACGAACAACGATGGCCAGACCCCCAGGTGGCGTTCATCCCGCCTCAGCCTGAATGTCCCGAGGTACCCGAAGCGCTGCGCGGGTATGAAGCGTTCGTTGGATATGTACCCGAAGGATGCCCGTGGGGCGTCCAAGTTCCGCGTGCCAATACCCCCGAAGATGCCGATGGTGATGGCATCCCTGATCTCGAGGAACGCGACCAATGAATCTGCCATTCCGAAAAGAATTGCGGTCACCTCTTCGCTATGCCGACTACTCACTGGGTCTCATAGCTGTGGCATTGTCGGCGATAGGTGTAGCGCTCAACTACTCCGCAACCTGGCGAATACTTGAGTTCAACGGTCAAGACCCAGCAACATTCGCTAGACGTCAGATCCTTTTCGTTGCTATCGGAATCATCGTGATGTTTGCTGCGACATTTCTTGACTACCGCCTGTACAAAGACTTCGCTAATTCCGCCTACCTAATCGTCATGCTTTCGCTTGTCGGTGTGCTGTTCTTTGGGGTCGAACGCAACGGCGCCCGAGCTTGGTACGAACTGCCGGGCGTAACCTTTCAGATTCAGCCTGCAGAGTTTGCAAAAGTTGCAGTGGTTGTAGCGTTAGCTGCTTTCGTCGCCAACCAGGGGGGCCGTCTTCGACTGGTCACCCTCTCCAACGCCTATCTGATGCTCGCTGTTCCGCTAGGACTCATATATCTCCAACCGGATCTCGGAACGATGCTCGTCTTCGTAGCTATCGGTATGGGTGTTTTGCTTGTCGCTGGGGCGCAACTCAAACACATATTTGTCACAACGGTGATTGGAATAATCGTCGTAGTCGCCGTGTTTAACAGCGACAACCTAGGCGGACCAGAGCTCCTTCGAGAGTCGCAAGAACAGCGACTGACCGCTTTCTTAGACCCCGGCTTCGACGTGCGGGGAGCCTCCTACAACGTCAATCAGTCTCAAATAGCGATTGGTGCTGGCGGGTTTCGAGGTCAAGGATGGTTGCAGGGGACTCAAACCAACTTGAACCTCGTTCCTGAGCAAGAAACCGACTTCATCTTCACGGCCCTCGGCGAGGAGTTTGGGTTCGT
>DGLO01000028.1:0-169 GCA_002388005.1 Candidatus Neomicrothrix sp. UBA4542 | reverse complement strand
CGACCTATTTGGCGCCTTCGCGTGTGTAGGCGCGTTATCCATGTTCACATTTCAAATATTTCAAAACATCGGCATGACGATGGGACTCATGCCGATCACGGGAATCCCGCTTCCTTTCCTCAGCCACGGTGGTTCGTCGACGGTCGTGGCGTTTGGACTTATCGGCCTC
>DGLO01000115.1 GCA_002388005.1 Candidatus Neomicrothrix sp. UBA4542 | reverse complement strand
GTGACGGTCACCAACGCGAGGCCAGGATGGTCTTCCTCCACCTTGTCTGGGTCAACGTCAACATCGGACTGCAGTACAGCGTCAGCGCTAGCGATCAGACGATCAACGAGTGGGTCGCCGACTCGGCCAACGATTGAACGTTTGCCGGTGTTCAAATGCAGGTGTAGCGCGCCTGTTTCGGGATGTGGTTCGGCTGCGGGAAAGGGACCGAGAGTTCGAGAGCGGTCGCCTTCTGGGGGCTCGACCTTGATGACGTCTGCGCCGAAACCAGCGAGGAGTCGACCAGCCCACGGTCCTGCGATTCCTTGGGCAAGTTCAATGACTCGGATTCCGTTGAGCGGTGGCTGGCTCATTGGCTTAAGAGGGTGTCGTGGATGTGCTCAATAAAGGCCAGGGATTCGTCGACCGACTGGGCTCCGGCCAGGAGTACAAGTCGATCGACTCCAAGTTCGCTGTATGCGTCGATCATTTCTGGTCCTGGTCGCATGCGGGGTGTCACGGTGATCTCAAGTTCGTTCATCCAATCGGGCCGTTCATATTGTTCTCCAGCACGGGCCAGCCCCGCAAGATTTTCTCCTGTGGCTTCGGGATTCAGCATGAACCCATACCAGCCTTCGCAGTGTGTGATGGCTCTTCGCCACGCGGGTTTCGAATGACCTCCCATGACCACCGGAGGGCCTGGGCGTTGAATGGGTTGCGGGTACGACTTCACGCCTGAAAACGACACAAACTTCCCGTCGTAAGACGGGTCGTTGTCGTTCCAGATGGAACGCATGGCTTCAATGTATTCAGTTGCCCGCGCGCCACGATCCTCCATCGATACGCCAATGGCTTCGAATTCCGGTTGCAGGTATCCGACGCCGATACCGAAGATCATTCGTCCGTTCGACAGTACGTCGACACTGGCTAGTTCCTTTGCCAACACAAGCGGGTTGCGTTGGGGGAGGATAATGATCCCTGTTCCCAGTTTGATCTCATTGGTGACCGCGGCGACGTATCCCAAAGCGACTGTCGGGTCCAGTAGGCGAGCGTCAGGTGGGAGAGGCGACGGCGGTACCTGTGGGTCTGGCAAAACAACGTGTTCAGCAGTCCAGAGCGACTCGAAGCCTGCTTGTTCGGCTGCCGTCGCGACGGTAGCCAACGCCTCACCGTCGACAAGATGGTCAGTGTTGATCGAGAAGAGCCCAATTTTGATGTCGTGTGTCATTACAGAAAGTTACGTGATCAGGCGAGCACTGGGCGATTGTGCCAGTCTGAAAGGGTCCTGCATCACGGAAAGATCTCACTTTGACCCCCATCGAACTTGTTCAGACCGCGTCTCCAATTATCGGCGGTATCGGCGGTGCCTTCTATTTCGATCCTGCCACCTTGGCTCGAGGAAAAGAGCTCGGGTTAGATGGCTTCCGCTTCTACGTGCTTGGCAGGTGCGGAGTTCTGGGTGATGTGGAACCCAAAGTCGTTCAGAGCGCAATGGGATATTTCGAGCCGGGCATGGTCACGAAACTTTGGGATTCGGCCCGTGATCGTCTGCAACCTCGCGAAGCGGGCCGGGAATATCTTGCTTGTGCCCAAAATTTTGGGATTGCTAAGTTTTCTGGTCTTGATGGGCTTGAGGCGTACACCGAAGCTGCCGCCAAGGTCGTCAGTGCCCAGGATCCAGGGGCTCTTGCTCTCTTTTCGGGAATTGCTGCCGAACCTCTGGCCTCTGATCCGGCGGCACGGTCAATGCAGCTGACCTCAGTACTGCGTGAGATGCGCGGAAGTGTTCATCTGGCGGCTCTTGCTGCTAGCGGCCTTTCTCCGGAAATGGCGCATAGGGTTCGTCGTCCCGATGACGTCGCGATGTTCGGCTGGTCTGAGGGCGCCGAGGTGACCGATGATCATCAAGGCCGTTGGCAAGCAGCAGAGACTCTCACTGATGAGATGCTGGTCGCTGCGTGGTCGTGTCTTACAGAAGCTGAAGGGCAGACGATCATCGACACGGTGTCTGCCATGCAGGCCGTTCTAGCTGAGTAACGCCGAGCTATGCAGAGCGAAATTGAAGTCATCCGCGCGTCTGTGCCTCAAGCTCGGCGCCCTGACCGGACCCGTCGAGTGGATGTGGGCGGCATCGAAGTCTCTGTTGTTGAGTGGGGATCCGAGGAAAATCCGCCGGTGCTACTCGCACACGGCGGGTTCGATTTCGCGGGTACGTTCGACATTTTGGGGCCATTGCTCGCCGAAGCGGGCTTCCGGGCGGTGGCCTGGGATCAGCGAGGTCACGGCGACAGCGATATGGCAGCGCTTTACACCTGGGAGGCCGATGTGCGAGATGCGGCTCGGGTCCTCGCTTCGCTTGAATCGGTGAGTCCCGTTCCTGTGTTAGGGCATAGCAAGGGTGGTGGAATGACAAACCAGCTTGCCGAGGTGCTCCCCCACCGGATCAGCGCCGTGATCAACCTTGATGGCATTCCTAACGAACGAGGTTTCGGACACAAGATCGACCGAACCGATGTAGCTGCTGTCGATGCAGAATTGGCTGCTTGGCTGGATCATCGACGACGCGCCGGGCACACGCTTCGTCGGGCGGACACTCTTCAAGGATTAGCAGAGCGACGGCGTGTTATGAACCCCCGCTTATCTGTTGAGTGGTTGCAGTATCTGGTGACTGTCGGCGCGCGCGAAGACACCGATGGCTGGAGATGGAAGATCGATCCAACGTTGCGGTTTGGGCCGTCGGGAGCATGGAGACCCGAGTGGGCGATTCCTCGGCTTCGTGGTCTTCATGTTCCGTTCTTAGGGATCGTCGGCACGATCGAAGAGGAAATGGGTTGGGCAACCAGTCCAGATGAAGCGTTACCCATCTTGCCTGATGGGGCCGAGTTCCATGCATTGGGGAACACGGGACATTTCGTTCATATCGAACGGCCCGAAGACGTTGCGGAAATTGTGGTTGATTTCTTAGGGCGGACCTTATGAGAACCATGTTTGTTGATCATGTGCGCAGACAGCTGGCGCTTCATGAACTTCGGGAAGGTAGCGGGCGCCCATTGTTGATTCTGCATGGGCTTGGAGAACGCTCACCCACCGTTGCCCCATCTATTACCCAAGGTTGGTCGGGCCCGGTGTTCGCGTTGGATTTCACTGGACATGGCGATTCCACTTTGCCCGCTGGGGGTGGTTACACGTGTGAGGCGTTGATGTCCGATGCCGATGCCGCCCTTGCTGAAATAGGTCCTTCGGTCGTGTTGGGTTACGGCCTCGGTGCCTATGTCGGCTTACTTCTTTTTGGCTCTAGGCCTCGTGAAATCGAGGGTTTGGTGATCGCTGACGGTTCAGGATTTGACGGTGGCGGGGCCCGGCCCACGTCGTCAAAGCTTCTTGAGGTCTCATCGGATCAGCTAGGCGACACCACACCCGATCCTTGGGCCTTATTGGAGTTGGCGTCCGATATTCGTCCCCCTGATTACGCGGTGGAACATGTCCGTCAAGTCGCCGCCTTAGCAGACATGGATAAAGCTATCGCTGTCGTATCTATCGGACGTCCCGAGTGGTTGGAAGCTGCGATGGAATCAGACGTCGTTTTTGAATCCGATATCGCTACTGCTCTATCGATGTTCGACAGGCTTTGAGTCGGAGCATAGGAGTGATGGTGTTCTTCGTCGGGATGGTTGTTGCCGTGATTTAGGAAATCACGCATGTAACTGGTGTAGGAAGGGTGAACGCATCAGTCGAAGAGGAGTGAACATGTCCGACGCACCCTTGTCTGCCGAACCGCTTTCCAAGCAACACAAAACCGTCTTGGGTAAGAAAATGGCCTACCACGAAGTCGGGGAAGGTGACCCGGTCGTCTTTTTGCATGGCAATCCGACGTCGTCATACCTGTGGCGCAACATCATTCCTCACCTATCAGGCAAAGCGAGATGTATTGCCCCAGATCTCATCGGGCAGGGAGATTCCGACAAGCTTGACGATGTAAGCCCGGGCGCGTATCGATTCGTGGATCATCGAGAATATTTAGATGAGCTGCTGAACGAACTGGACCTTGGTGACCATGTGACGTTCGTAATTCACGATTGGGGATCCGCATTAGGTTTCGATTGGGCCAACCGTCATCGAGATCGGGTCGCCGGACTCGCATACATGGAGGCAGTCGTTTCTAACATCTTGTGGGAAAACTTTGATGAGGGTGGCCGGCGTGTGTTTCAAGGCTTTCGTTCACCCGCAGGTGAGGAAATGGTGATCGAGAAAAACATTTTCGTTGAACGCGTTCTTCCTAGCGCGGTGTTGCGTGACCTGACCGAGGAAGAAATGACTGAATACCGCAGGCCGTTTCTTGACCCGCAGCATCGTCGCCCCACCTTGACGTGGCCTCGCGAAATTCCTATCGAAGGCGAACCCGCTGATGTCGTTGCAATCGTTGAGGATTATGGTCGGTGGTTAACCACTTCGGACGTGCCGAAGTTGTTCATCAACGCGGACCCTGGATCGATCCTCACCGGTCCGCAACGCGAATTTGTGCGCTCTTGGCCCAACCAGACCGAAGTCACCGTGAGCGGCAGCCACTTCGTTCAAGAAGACAGTCCTCATGAGATTGGTCAGGCTATCGCTGACTGGCTGCCAGCTCGGTAGTTCAGCGGTGTTTATCTGAGGTGAGAGTGTCGTGTTGGGCCGCGTAGACAAACACAATTGATAGGACTCCCACTAGCGCCGCGCCCAGATAAGAGAGCGACACGTTTCGCTCGAACACTGGCACCCAAATCAGTGGTCCAATCGCATGCCCTAGGAAACGGTGTGAAAGGACAAACGACACGCCCCCTCCCCTATTCCCGGGTACGCCGGTAGCCGCGAGTGTCTGAAATCCAGTCCCAATGCATTGCACTAACCCACCAACCACCGCCCACACCATGACCAAAGCCACAGCAGTTTTGGCTTGTGACAACACAACTGCGCCAGCCATCGATAGGAGGAGCGCCAAGACTGTGGCGCGCTTGGCACCGGTTCGATCAATGATGGCACCCCATCTCGGTGTTAGCACCACTGCGGTCAATGAACCAGTGATCAGTAACGCTCCTGTCGCAGATCCTGACAAACTGAGCACATCTCGACTGACGAGAGCGACCAGAAGCTGCACTCCACCGGGACCGATGGCCTGTGTGAGCGCTACTAATCCCAACATGAGCATCCGCCGGTTCAGCACCGATCGCATCCCCACCACGGTCGGTCGTTCCGACGTGTGAGCCTTCGGAAGCATCCAACTCAGGATGGCCGCCACCGAAGCAATTGCTACAAAGGCCCATCTCCAGCCAACATCAGCGGCGACACCTCCAACCAACATGCCCAGAACTCCACCGATCGCCTGAAACGCGGCGTAAGTTCCGACAGCACGACCTACCCGATCTCTTGGGGTGAGCTCGGCAAGGGTTGCTATGAGCAATGGGGTCATAAATGCGTTGACCGCTCCTTGGGCTGCTCTACCTCCAAAAAACAACCACAACGAGGAACCGGTGGCGCAACTCAATGATGCCAACGCATAAAGAAAAACTGCGATCCTGATGGTTCGTGCCCTACCCCATTTCTCTCCAAGCG
>DGLO01000083.1:6350-9689 GCA_002388005.1 Candidatus Neomicrothrix sp. UBA4542 | reverse complement strand
TACAAGCGACGCCAATCTCCTCCGGGTCCCCGTATATCGGCTAAGGCGTTTGGCAAGGACCGGCGACTGCCGATAACAAACCGTTATCGCTAGTGAGCGGCAACAAATAAAGCGCTCAATTTCTATGTGGGCTGACCGAGCGGTAACATCCAGGTTCTCTAGCACTTAAGGTGCATTTCAAATTTCAGCAGCGCGCTGCTCCTACTCCCGAAAGAGCGTCAATGACAGATACAAAGCGGCCGCGTGAGCCGTTTGCTCCATGGGATCGGCGGAGTTTGCCAGGGCTGTTCGACGTCGATGAGACCGCCAGACGCGTCGGTCACTACAAATGGCTTGAAACTAAACTGTTTGAGGCCATGGGTGGCTGGGTGGCCACAGTTCCAGAACTTGACATAAAGCTACGTTTAGGAACTCACTGTTACCACCACGCATGGCACGCTGACCTATTCGACAAGCGTTTACCCGAGCTCCGAGAGATGAACACAGGCCGTCTCACCGTGCCCCCCAACGAGAAGATGGTTGAGTTCATGGAAACAATGAGCGAACCGGAAGCAGCCGAAATGACAATCGAGAAACTTGTGGGTGTCTATCGGGTTCTCATCCCCCACAAGATCGCTGCCTACACCTACCACCGCAACGGAACGTCAGAGATCACTGATATGCCCACCATTCGAATCCTGGACTTTATGCTTCAGGATGAGTTCAATGATTGGCGCGAAGGAGAAATGCTGATTCAGTCAATGATTGAGTCACCTGAAGAACTTGAGCGAGCGATGCTTCATCAAACCAAGCTTGAAGAAATTATGCTGGCGGCCGGCGGTGTCGCCGGCGCTGGCTCAATCGGAGATCCCTACATTGAAGTAGCGGAGGAGAACTGATGCGAAAAATCTTTCCTGCAGAGGAACTTGCACGAGACTCACGGTTCATTCGCCAAACGAATGAGCAACGACTGAGCGATCCGCGAGGACCGCGTGTTGCCGGGGGTAACGCAAGCGAAAACTTGGCGAAACTCACCCCGGGGCTACCGAACGGTCCTGATCGAGCTCGGGCGCTCATGCACGGCATCTTTGTTGGTGAAATTCAAGCCTTAGAGGGTGCCGGCCGCACCTGCTGGGACTTCGAAGTAGGAGATGAAGTACCACTTGCTTTGAAGATGGATATGGCTCGTCAATGCTGGGATGAAGCAAGGCACTGTGAAATTTCGGTTGCTCTTGCCGAGCACATGGGAACCGAGTTAGGCGAATACGCAGAAAATGGGCTCCTGTACGAGGCCGCATGCAATCCCGATCCCGTTCTACGCCTCACAGGCGTCAACCGCGCCCTGGAGGGCTTGGCGATAGACGTGTTCAACACGATGAAAGAATTTGGAAATATGGCGGGGGACCCCGTGCTGGAGTTCTGCGAAGATTGGATGCTCGCCGACGAGGTAACCCACGTAAAGATGGGTTCGGACTGGCTTCGCCGCTTGACGGAGAACGATAAAGAGCGTCTCGACAAGGCGCTCGAATTCCAAAAGATCGTTGACCGCTTATTTTCTTTCAATGGATTTCGAGGCGAAGACGATGACAGCCCCATTCAGCTAACGCGACGTTTCCGCGAATTAGCGGGCTTCAGCGAAGAGGAAATTGATGAAATCGCCGACATGTCGCGAGACGCCCGAGCGGAGGCGACCACCTAATGCTTCAGGTCTCGGTTAAACCCGAGTCCTTTGAGATGGTCTTCTATGACGCGGCGGTGATTGGCGAAGTCGTATCGGAAGTCGCCCAACGGCTCGGTGTCAACGAAGCGATCACTCTCGATATTGACGAGGCGTCCCCCTTGGGGCGGAGCAAAATATTGAATTACGACCCCATCGATCTTTGGGTTGACGGCGGCGCATTGGAAAACACTCAGCGGCCGCGTCAATTTGGCCGAAGGCGATCTCGAGACACGATTGGCCGGCTGTTACTCCGAGTACTGGACCGGAGATCTGGTCGATTTGACGCAGCCCCGGACGACGACGAACTCGACCTAGCGCAGTTTGCCGCCTGGGATGTACACAGTGTCGGTCGCCTGGAACGTATGGGCCTTGGAGGTCAGCGCAAGCGTCGCCTCTACCAGTTTCGCAATCGACACGGGTTCACTGACGTAGCCGACGCCGCGTTCGACGAACTGTGGGGCTCAAGCGAACTTAGTTGGTTGGAGATCGAACGCCTATCGGAAGGATGCCGTTCCTAAGGCGACTGCATCCTCTCAATCCGCTAGCGAAGCGACCCGCTGGGCAACCCACGGGTAGGTCTCAGCTAATCCCGAGGCCAGATCAAACAGCGGCTGATACCCGAGAGATTCAATTCGATCGTTGGAGAAGTTGCGGCTTTGAACCCCGACCGGACCCGGCACCCAGACGGGAGTGATGTTTTTGCCAGCGGCTTCGGCAACCAGCTCAACCAACTCTTTCACCGAAACATATTCCCGGGTCCCGATATTGGTCGGCTCACTGACGTCGCTATCGACAAGACGTCGAACACCATCTATCAGATCATCGATATAGACAAAGCTCCGCACAGCAGATCCGTCGCCCCACACTTCGATTGTCCCGTCAACGGATTCAGCTACCTTTCGACTCAACGCAGCTGGGGCCTTTTCGCGTCCCCCAGTCCATGTGCCCTCTGGGCCATAGCAGTTTTGGAAGCGGGCGATTCGTGCCTCAAAAGCGTGCTCGCGGGCGTAGGAAAGCACGGCACGTTCCGCATAAAGCTTCTCCCAACCATATTCGTTATCTGGAGCCGCCGGATACGCGTCCTCTTCTGTGAGTTCAGCTTCGCCCAGCTTCATATCGCGGTACACACATACCGAACTCGCTAGGAAATAGCGTTCAATTCCAGCCTTTGCCGCCGCATCTACGACATTCAGATTTATCAACATGCTGTTGTGCATGATCTGCGTTTCAGCTCGGTGAATGAAGCCCATCCCTCCCATGTCAGCAGCAAGTTGGTAAACCTCGTCGATGCCTCCGCGTAGGGCTGCGGTAGCGGCACCAGGTTCGCGTAAGTCGGCGACAATAAATTCGTGTGCTGCGGAAGCAGTCCACTCGGGATGTTTGATGTCGACCCCTCGAACCCAATAACCGTCGTTCATTAAACGCTGTACTAGATGGCTTCCGATAAAGCCACCGGCTCCGCAAACTACAGCTCGTTTCGCCACGTCGTCCTTTCAGTTCAAGTCGTGGGCACTAAGGCCCTCTAAGAGCTCAACGTCAGGACGATGAGCCAAGATCCCTGAACACGACTCGGCCATCTCGACCATAACGGCGGAGTCGAAATGGGCGCGGGCAGCTTCCTCAGAATCCCACTTCTCGAT
>DGLO01000083.1:0-5970 GCA_002388005.1 Candidatus Neomicrothrix sp. UBA4542 | reverse complement strand
CGGGTTGGTTGCGAGTCATCACCACATACTTGGATAGTACGGGGAGCAGAAGTTCGGCGTCGTTCGCATCGAAAGTGAGTTGAACAAGAGCAATTTCCAGGTCTCCGTCAGGGATTGCTGTCGGTTCTGTCATCTTCTACTCGCAGTGCGGGTCGGAAATCGCGATTCCAGCCGATAGTTTCCAGGCAAGCGATTAAGCTCATTGTTTTGAGTCCGTGAAATAGTTCGTGTTGGCAACGTGACGAGCGTACCGGCGGACGGAGACCCTGTGGGGTCGTCGTCATCGGTCAGGGGAAAGAGGTCAGCAGGTGGCCAAGAATCGGGTCGAACGAGACGAAGAAGATCTCGTCCGTCTATACCTCACCGACATCGGTCAGTACCCGCTCCTGACGAAAGATGACGAGGTTCGACTCGCCCAAGAGATTGAAGCTGGCACAGAAGCCAGGGTGATACTCGAAGCCGAGCGGATGACCGATGGTTCACCTATAACAGTTGCGAAGAAACGCGAACTTCGTCGAGCCGATCGAAAGGGCGAAAGAGCTGAACGGACCTTTGTCCAATCGAACCTTCGCCTTGTAGTTTCCATAGCCAAGAAATACCAAGCTTCAGGGTTGCCGCTACTTGATCTCATCCAGGAGGGGAACCTTGGGCTAATGCACGCCGTCGAAAAATTCGATTGGCGCAAAGGCTTCAAGTTCTCCACCTACGCGACGTGGTGGATTCGCCAGGCAATCACGCGAGGTATCGCTAACACTGGCCGCACCATCAGGCTTCCGGTGCACGCTGGCGACACTCTCGCGCGGCTGCAAAAAGCGCGATCTCGGTTGGAACTCAAGTTCGGGCGCCCGGCGACGCTGGCGGAGCTCGCTATAGAGGTTGACATGCCCGAGGACAAAGTGTCCGAAGCGCTTCGCTTTGCCGCGGAACCGCTGTCTCTCTCCGAACCGTTGCGTGAAGACGGGGATGCAGAACTGGGCGATGTGGTGGAAGACAGAAACGCCGAGGATCCCGAAGAAGCTGCCGCAGTCGCGCGACTCCCCGACGAAATCACCAAACTTCTTGGCCCTCTCGACGAGCGGGAACGGGAAATCCTAAAACTCAGGTTTGGGCTTGATCGTGGGGAACCTCGAACTCTTGAAGAAGTGGGCGAGCACTTTAATCTCACCCGCGAGAGGATCCGACAGATCGAGGCCAGGGCAATGTCCAAACTTCGTCACCCAAGTAGTGACACCGGAGCTCGGGATCTCCTAGGAGTTTGAGTTTTTTGCGCCGGTAGTTTCCGAAGTCAGCAGGCGATTTTAGTTCTCAGCCAGCTTCCGAGCGGCAATTGCCACCAAGGCGCCGACGACGATCGCCAGAAGGAGCTTTTTCACGTTGGTTCCTTTCGTTCATTTGGTTCATAGTGTTGGGTTATTGAAATGGACAAACTTGGCGGAGGTGGACGGGAATCGAACCCGCCGGACGGGGTTCACCCATCCCACCCGCTTTGAAGGCGGGGGAGCCCACCAGGCGCTCGGACACCTCCGAGATCAGTCTGCCTCGCGCGAGGGTCGGTTGAAAAGAAGAAATCAAGCAGACAAGCCCTAGAAAACACTTCCGCAACAGTAACGCCAGGTCGTGTCGGTGTTTTTTGGGGACTTTTCTGAAATTTTTCTTGCGTCTGACACTGAACAGGTGTTCAATAACACGCGTGTAATTACGACGACGTCATACGGACGAGTCGAGCGGAATAGGGGCGGAAATTTATGGCGTTCGTAGATGAAAGTGGGGGGCAGATCCAAGAAAGCAGTTGGTGGGACTACGCGAACTGTCTGGGGGTTGACCCAGATCTCTTCTTCCCCGAACGAGGGGCGAGCACCAAAGAAGCCAAAGAAGTGTGCCGAGGATGCATCGTTCGTGAAGACTGTCTCGAATACGCGTTGAGTCACGGCGAAAAGTTCGGCATATGGGGTGGCATGAGCGAACGAGAGCGTCGACGTCTACGCAGGCAACGAGCTCTTGCCCGCCGCGCCGCCGCGGAACGAGCCAGCTAGACACCGATTTTATGCCGATCCCCCAGTAGAGAATCAGGGCGCTGGTAGCCTCAGGTCTGTGAATCTCGGCGGATCAGAACTGATCATTATCTTGATCATCGTGCTGGTGCTGTTTGGTGGTGCCAAACTTCCGAAGCTGGCGCGGTCCCTTGGACAAGCACAAAAAGAGTTCAAAGAGGGCATGAATGACGAAGAATCAGATGCCTCTCCCGACGACGTCGGCTAGTTCGACCCTCGCGAGTCAAGAGACCCGAACGGAAGACTCCTGCAATAGGACTTGGCGTCTTGCTTTTAAAACTCGGCGTCTTTGACGTTCCGAAGCTCCGCCCCACACGCCGTGCTCGACCCGATTCGCGAGCGCGTATTCAAGGCAGGACGACTGAGACGGACATCCTTCACATAATTTTTTTGCCCGCTCAACACCTACACCATCACTCGGGAAGAAAATGGAGGGGTCCCGGTCGGCGCAGTTGCCTCGGCTCATCCAACTGGTATCGGTGGAAATGTGGCTCATAGCTGCGCTCCATTGGTCCGGCCAGGTTGGTATCCCGTGGCTTGTTACGACTATGACGCCTAGCTGAGGTAAATGGTTCCAAATATTTCGGTTTCTTAGGAAAAATGTATTTTGTAGGCGGCGATGGACAAGCTAGAGAGGTTGCCTGCAGCTAATGGTTCCCGATGTCGGTGCCGGTACAGTGATGCAGTCGCTGTCGAAGGAGGATTGGTGACCGACTTCGGAATTGATGAAGAACGCCCTCCACCCGAGACGGGCGTGCGAGTTGTTTACCTCGGTCCAGTCTCCCCTCATTGGGACATTCAAGGACTATTCGGAGAGCAAGCTGTCGTAGACGAGTTTCGTCGCCGAACAGTGGCGCGTCTTCAGCTCCTCCCGCCGCATGATCCCCAATTCAGACGGAATCGAGAACGCGTCAACCGAGACGCGGAACGAGAAAATCTACATCTCGAGTGGGACCTCGGTGTGCCCGAAGAAGACGGGGAAGAATAAGTTCCGACTCATGCGGGTGCTGATAACCAACGACGACGGCGTCGCGTCGGAAGGTCTGTGGGCGTTAGCTCGCAGTGTCGTCGAAGCTGGCCACGACGCGGTGGTCGCTGCGCCGACGTCGGATATGACAGGCATGGGCGGGGCAATAGGTGGTGACCTTCAAGGCGGAGAACTGCGGGCCAAACGAATCCAGCGTGGAGATCTCGGAGCCACCGAATGCTGGGCGGTCGAGGGCCCGCCGGCGCTGTGCGTGGTCATGACGCAACTGGGGGCTTTCGGCGACCCTGTCTCCATGGTGGTTTCAGGAGTAAACCCTGGTTTGAATTGCGGCCGCTCCGCGTTACACAGCGGAACCGTCGGAGCCGCCCTCACCGCGGCCAACAACGGAGCTCACGGAATCGCTGTCAGCATCGACGTGACAGGGGGACTTATGTGTTGGGACAGCGGCGTGCGCATCGTTCCAGAACTCATTGACCGCCTCAATTCGATTGAAAAGGGACGTCGTGTCGTCAATATCAACGTTCCGAATCTTCCGTTAGCTGACATTGCAGGGGTACAAATTGCCGATCTCGCTAAATGGGGTGACGCCGCGGGTCTCCTAACCGCCAAGGATGGTCAATCTTGGTCATTCCAACGTCAACCAGGGAATCCGAAGCGTCGAATTCCCGGTACCGACAATGCTGTCGTTCGGGACGGCTTCATTTCGATTTCGGAACTGGTAGGGATAAGGACTCAGAAGTCCGATCTTGACCTGTCGGACGTGTCCCTGCGGGACTGAGTTTTTATCGGGTCCCCCTGCTGGCCTAATCGATAAGAAAGTTTCGAAAAGTCACTAAGGCGTCCTTAACTTCGGATCCCACGCGCACTACGTTGCGAGTCGTGGCCTCTCGTCCTCTCGGTAGCTCCGATCGTCAAATGTCGACTGGTGCACGAGCGGCACTTGTCGTAGCGCTGATTTACATTTTCCTGGTTGGGGTTTCTTCGCTTGAGGCCGGAATCAAAATCATGGGTGCCGACACCCAAGAACGACTGTTCTCCGCGGTCAGTAATCCGATAGCTGGCCTATGCGTCGGAATATTGGGGACCGTACTGGTTCAATCTTCTTCAGCAAGCACATCCGTAATCGTTGGTCTTGTCGCGTCTGGTGCACTAGGTGTAGATCAGGCGGTTCCCATGATTATGGGAGCCAACATTGGAACCACGGTCACGAACACTCTTGTTTCGTTAGGCCATGTACGCCAGTCAGCGGAATTCAAACGCGCTTTCGCGGCGGCAACGGTCCACGACTTCTTCAACGTCCTGGCCGTCTCAATTCTTCTTCCCATCGAACTAATTTTTCGGCCGGTTTCAGGAACTGCCAAATGGATCAGTGAACTACTCGTTGGTTCGAGTGGGAGCGAATGGAAGAGCCCCGTCAAGAAGTGGGTGAAGGAGCCTGTTGGGTGGCTAAAGGATCTCTGGGATCAACTCGGAGCGTCAGGCAACGTCAAAGGCGCGCTGATGGTGGCAACAGGTCTCGTCATCGTCCTCGTCGCTCTTGTATTAGTGACCAAGAACATGAGAGCGCTCGTAGCTGCGCGCATTGAGCGATCCCTCAACGCGATTCTAGGCAAAGCAGGCGGATTCGTAGCTCTAGTGGTGGGGATTCTCGTCACGATCGCGGTGCAGTCCTCCAGCATTACGACCTCGATCTTGATCCCCCTGTCCGCCGCGGGTGTGTTGACGTTACGAAACGCTTACCCGGTCACGCTCGGGGCCAACGTGGGAACGACAATCACCGCTTTACTTGCCGCATTAGCGGCATCAAGCCCGGACTCCCTAACCGTTGCGTTGGCGCACACCACCTTTAACGTGGTGGGCATCCTGCTGCTGTATGTGCTTCCGTTCGCGAGAGAAATTCCGGTCTTAGCAGCGACTCGAATGGCAGAGCTTGCTGTACAGCGGAGAGTCTTAGCTGTCTGCTACGTCGTATTCTTATTCATAGTTGCACCTCTGTTGGGTGTAGCCATTCTTCGTTAGGGGCGGTATTCATGGTGCTTTCGTTTTTCCGAGGCGGCGATAGCGGACTCGACCACGTCGTTACTAGATCAGTCGCGATGGTGACCGATGCCCGCCATTCATTTGACCTTGCTTGCACTGCACTGATGAGCGGTGCGGATGCCCGCTCAATCGCAGATGATGTCCGGGAAACAGATCTGCGAATCAATGCCAACGAGCAACAACTTCGCGGTGAACTCGCGGTACATATCAGTGTCCACGGCCCGAATGACATCGGCGAGGTCATCGGACTGATACTTCTGCTGAAGAAAATAGAACGGGTGGGCGATCACGCAAAGAACATCCTTGACCTCGCGGAGAGCGGCGTGTCCTTCGCTGGTGAACCCGATATCGATGGCTTGCTTGAAGAACGACGACTCGTCTCAGGGTTCTTTACTGAGGCAAGCGAAATATTGGCTGAACACGATGGAATTCCCGGTGATTTTCGCAATCGAGTTGGCGCGATGACCTCACAGATTCAGTCGCGCATCGACGGCTACATGACCTCCGACCAACCAGGTCACCAAGTTGTACCCCGAGCGGTGTACCACCGGTATCTCAAACGAATCGTCGCTAACTTAAACAGCGCTGTGCTCGCGGCTACCGAACCAGTCAGAGTCGTGGACAATTCCGACTGAAATGAGTCGAATGACTTCGCGGGGAGGGCTTGATTCAACTGGGGCCTAGGGTGGCACCGTGGAAGAGGCATCAGATCTACCAGCTACGGCCTCTGCTTCAACCCCCGGTGAAGTGAGCGAACAATCACCAGCCAAACGCGCGACTCTCGGTCCGTTCGCTCGGTTAGCAAGAGTGCAACTTGCCTCCGCCGCGGGTGACGCACTCTTCACGATTGCTCTCGCTGGGTCTCTTTTCTTCAATCTTGATCCCGCCGCA
>DGLO01000129.1 GCA_002388005.1 Candidatus Neomicrothrix sp. UBA4542 | reverse complement strand
GATGGCCTGAACCGTGCTTTGACCAGTGCCGTATCGATTGTCAAAGAGGTGTTTACAGGCGGCGTCGTTACCGGCAAGAACCGGGAACGGCAGCCGTCCCCGATTCGCCAACTCCACTAGACGCGCTACTCCCGTAGTTGTTTGCTCGGTCACGCCTTTTAGCGCTTCAAACTTTGAAGGTCGCTGCCTTGCCATCCGAATGGTGAGTTCGGCACCATCGTCAATAATGAACTCCGGGTCCGTATCAGCGACCGCAAGGAGGTCCTTTTCCCAAGCGTCGTAGCCGCTGTCACGCGTCGAGTGAACTTCTACACCCCGCTCGACAAGGGCCGCAGCGATTTCATCCCGGGTCGAATGGGGGTTTGAACCAGCGGCTACTACGTGCGCACCGGCGTCAGCTAACACTGTCGCTAGCAGCGCCGTTTTCGCTTCCAGGTGGACAACCACTGCCACCCGGCGTCCGACTAAAGCACCGTCTTTGAGTCGCTCTCTAAGGAATTCGTCGACCAACGGTGAATGGCGGCGCGCCCATTCGATTGAACGATGGCCCTCAGGTGCAAGGTCTAGGTCAAGTATTCGAGATCGATTTACTACAGACACGTCAGGAGTGTTACACGTACTGGCCCTAGTCTTCTGCCATGACGGTGATTGTGGCCGGCGGCGGCATCGCAGGAATGACGATGGCGCTCACCTGTCACGAGTTGGACATCCCAGTGGTAGTCCACGAATCGGTAGACCCGTTGCAGCCTCTGGGTGTTGGCATCAATCTTCAACCCAATGCGGTCAGAGAGCTATTTGACCTCGGACTCGAAAGGCAACTCGAGGAGATTGGGGTCCCTGCCAAAGAGTGGGCTCTTGTGGGACGCAACGGCAACGACGTTTGGGCTGAGCCGCGGGGCCGAGACGCTGGGTACCTGTGGCCCCAATATTCAATTCATCGTGGCCGACTTCAAATGTTGCTCTACGAAGAAGTCGTAAAGCGTTTGGGGTCTTCGGCTGTAGTAACCGGCAGTCGGCTAACGGGATATGGCTCCGGTGACGGCATCATCCGAGCGTCGTTTCAAAACCTTGCAAGTGACACAAACATCGTTGAAGGCGCTGTGCTCGTCGGAGCAGACGGATTGCACAGTGCCGCGCGAAAACAGATGTATCCGAATGAGGGTCCTCCTGTGTGGGGGGGTCCAGTTATGTGGCGCGGGACATCCGAAGCCGTTCCGATTCGCACAGGAGCATCGTTCGTGTTGGTGGGCAAGCTCGAGCAGAGATTTGTTTGTTATCCCATAACTCGTCCGAATCCAACGACGGGCCTTGCGACAATTAACTGGATCGCAGAAATAACGTACGACACCTCTGAGGATTGGGGTGATAGTGATTGGAATCGGCAAGTAGCGGTTGAAAAATTCCTTCCCTTCTTTGAAGACTGGGCGTTCGATTGGCTTGATGTCCCCGAATTGATTCGCGGCGCGTCGGCCGTCTACGAGTATCCGATGGTCGACCGGGACCCGGTAGATAGCTGGGTCGATGATCGCTGCGTACTCATTGGTGACGCTGCCCACGTTATGTATCCCGTGGGCTCGAACGGCGCTAGTCAAGCGATCGTGGATGCTCGAATGTTAGGAGCGGCGATGAAAGAGCACGGGACAAACGTCACCGCTCTTAAATCGTATGAGGGCTCAGTGCTGCAGGATCTGAATGAACTTGTGCTGAGGAATCGTGGTGCGGGTCCCGTCGGCATCCTGGGGATAGTTGAGGAGCGCTGCGGTGGCGTCTTCGACAATATTGAAGATGTCATCCCCCGTAGCGAAATTGAGGAGTACATGGCTAGGTACAAGACTGCCGCCGGTTTTGCTGTCGAAACGCTCAACAATTCACCGAAGACAATTCAGTTTTGATTCGCCCTGGGATGATCTCGATTTGAATTGGTTAATTTGTCAGGACGTCAAGAACGTTGCGCCAACCACCACCGCCCGCAGAACGGAAGAAGTCGGTGTACCCACACTGGACGCAACTGACGTACTCGAACTTTTGGTTTTGCATGTTCAAGTACCGTGAGGCCCCATCTCCAGTAGTACGGATGGTTCCGGTTTCGGCTTCTTGACTGTCACACTTCCCACAGACCCACTGTTGTTTCATGAGGGAATCCTTTCCGCTTGGTTCCCTAACTCAAGATCAAGCCGGGCGTTCGGTAATGAAGAGTGGAATTTCACGCTCAGTCTTTTCCTGATACTCGGCGTACGGAGAGAACGCTTCCACTGACCGTTCCCACCATTCGGCGCGTTCGGCTCCACTCAGTAAGCGCACAGTTGTCTCAAAGGGTGCAGGTCCATCTTGAACCAGAACGTTCGGGTTTGCCATCAGGTTGTGGTACCAGCCTGGATGGTCTTTTGCTCCACCCTTCGACCCAACAATGGCGTATTGACCATCATGTTCGACCCTCATTAATGGGACTTTTCGGACCAACCCGGTTCGGTGCCCAATCGTGGTCATCACAATTATCGGTAAACCTGTATCCCGAAGTGTGCTGCCCTGTTGACCGTTTGAGCTCTCGTATTCTTCGGCTTGTTCAGCTACCCAATCCCAGGTACTCGGCCCGTATTCTCCATCAAATGTCATCCCGTTACCCTAGTGCGCTTCCGCCGAACCGATTCTTTTAGGAAATGTCGTTCTGGCGAGGAAGCGAGCGACTGTCGCCGCATGAATCGGATCTGAGAATGCTGGCACGTCCACGGGCGGTATCTCACCGTTTTGTGCAAACATGGCAGCTATTGTTTAGCCGCCCTCTCGGGGCGGTCACTTGCCGTTTTCGGTGGCAAGTTTCGCTGGTGGCGGATAGTTATCTGTCGCGTCCGCCGGTGCGTTTGGGGCTGCGTCCCGAGAAACCGGTGTTTCTATGCCCCGAAGCTCTTCCGCTTTCCCAACCGGAATCCTTTGCCTGTTTGGCCTCGATCGCCTCTCTGAAGTTGTCGGGAAGTTTCGAGATCTTGGATGGCTTTGGCTTCTTCGCTGATTTGGGCTTCTTTGTTCGTGCCACACCCAAATCTTACGACGCCGACGAGGGAGTCAGCGGCATAGCAGCGGCTTCAACCTGGGCTTTTCAGAATTTCAGTTAGATCACTTCCGAAAGAGCGCAAGGAAACGCTGAAAGGGGTTCGCTGGGGCGGCCTGTTCACCAATCTCAAGGCCGTCACTGGGACCATGCAGCTCGTACTCTTCAGGATCTTCTTGTATTGACTGCTCTTCGGGCGGGTTCTCTGGGTTTTCGTTCCAACTCATACCCAATTCTCTCACTAAACGAACGTTAAGTAGCGGATGACCAGAGAGTGGCCTAATAACTCAGTTCACTCGAGGACTCCTGCCACCGCGAGTTCCGCAATATGGTCCGCGTCGTAGCCAAGGACCTGCTCGAGGACCTCAAACGTATGCTGGCCGAGCGTAGGCGCGGCGGAACTGACCGTATCGGCGCTACGAGACATGCAGAACCGGGTTCCTTCCACCCACATGGAACCATGCTCGTCATGGGACGCTTCCCGGAAGTGATTGCGGTGTCGTAGCTGCGGGTCCTCAGCTATCACGATCGAGTCCTGAACAACATGGGCGGGCACTCCGATGGCCTGCAACCTCGAATGCACCTCCGATCCTCCGAGGGTGGATGTCCAAGCCCCAATAGCAGCTTCAATCTCCTCTTCAAGGATCTGGCGGTGAGCAACGTCGGCTCCGCGCCAATCTGCAGAAAAATCCAACAAGTCGCACAAACTGCGCCACTGCTCATCGTTTTCGCATGCAACAGCAACCCACTCATCATCTCCCGAACACGAGTGGACGCCGTGCGGCGCCATTGATGGGTCAGCGTTCCCAATCTTGGGAGCTAGCTGTCCATTCACTGTCCAATCAAGCAAATGCGGGGTAAGAAAATTCATTGACGACTCCGCTTGAGAAAGATCGATGTACTGGCCCTCACCGGTTCGACGCCGATGATCAAGGGCGGCAAGGATCGCTATCTCGAGATAGCGAGGGGATACATAGTCGGTGTAGGCCCCCATTACTCCCGCAGGATCGCGATCCGGCCAGCCCGTCATTTCGTAGAAACCTGACATTGAGGCGCCCATAGTTCCGAAACCAGCTAGCTCGGACATCGGACCGTCTTGTCCGAACAAACAACTGCTTGTCATGATGATGTCAGGCTTCACTGCCCTGAGGTCCTCATACGTGAGGTTCCACCCGGCCATGGCTTTAGGTGAGAATGACTCACATACGACGTCCGCCCAACGGACAAGATCGAGGATCAGATCTCTCGCTTGAGGGTTGTCCATCGCGACGGTAAGGCCGAGTTTGCCCGCATTGAGGTTCTGGAAGAGGCCGCTGTTTTCTGCGCCCCCCTCGTCGTTGAGTAAAGGTTGGAATGTGCGGGCGCCCTCAATCTTGTGTGAGGACTCGACACGTACCACCGTCGCCCCCCAATCTGCGAATACTCGGGTTGCCGCCGGACCGGCCATAACCCACATCAGGTCGAGAATCTTGACATCAGAAAGGGGCGCGACAGGAGCCTCTGAAGCGACCGCCACATTTGTGACAACACGCGGCTCGATTTCGGCGTTGTGTTGGCCGACAGTGGGCGGCGGCAACGATACGTCAAGTGGAGTGACAGAAAACTTTGCCATGGGACCAGGAAACTGGACGTTGCCGACGTTTGGGCACTCGATTTGACGCCAGAAATCACGCTCCGCGTACTGATCTAGCTCTGAAACCTCTTGGACATTGCAGATCGGAACGACCAATAGACGCCTCTCCAGTGCTGTCGCGAGCAACTCGGCCTTAGTCTTTGTGGCCGAAAATTCGGCAGCGACATCTTGAATGCGGTCGTACTCCCCTAACCCAATTCGACCAGTCGTCACCCCTTCAACAAAATTGACCCAATCAATCTCGAGATCGCTGTCATCACACATGCCGGCTTCATGAATCCAATCAAAAAGTCGGGCGCTGAACGGGGCAATCGCTTCACCAAACAGGATTGTCGCCGAAACGAAGCCGTCGGCGGCGGGAGACCGGAGTCGAATCCGAAATGGACCTACCGCGGCGCCGCCGCTCATCCGAGTCGTCTCGGGTGAGTTGTATAGGTGACACAGGACCATTGATTGCGTGGCTTGCATAAAGGACTGCTGAGCGCTGACGTCAACATGTTGTCCCCTACCTGAGCGGTTGCGTTCATGCAGCGCAATAAGGGTCGCTCCAGCGGCCTCAGCTGAAGCATGAAGAAATGCCTGCGGCAGTGGCACCCGTAGCGGTGCGCGGTCTTCGTCGCCCGTCATCTTCGACACCATCGCCGCCGCAGCCACCGTGAGATCGGTCGCCACCCAGTCGGCCTTGGGTCCGCTCCCACCAAACGGAGAAATTGACGTCATCACAATTCCGGGATTCACCGCCGATAGCACGTCGTAGCCGAGCCCCCGCTCAGCCATAGCTCCTGGGCGATCCGATTCGAGCACAATGTCGGCACCGGCCACCAACTCAAGAAAGTTTCCGTGATCTATCGGATCGTCGAGATCCAAGGAGATACTTCGTTTTCCGCGGTTGTATGACCAAAACCATAAAGACGCTTCAGGATCGCCCTCCCGACCTGTGACAAACGGCGGGAGTTGACGCGCACGTGAACCATCCGGAGGCTCTACCAAAATGACCTCTGCTCCGAGGTCCGCCAGAGTGGCACCGGCCAACTGGCCTCGTTCATCAGTGAGATCGAGTACTCGATACGGTGACAACATACGCAGCTTCCCTCTCTTCAACAATGAATAACGAAGCTAGCGCTAGTCGCCCCCATGATGGACCGTCGCCTATCAAGGCAAGCAAACCTGCGTGTAGCTCGTTCTATCTGGTGAGCCTTCGATTAAGTTGCCACTAAAGTCGCTCAATCATCTTGGGGCCAGGGATCAGCCATGTCCGCTGATAACGGCACTTCGAACGCATTGAGAGTCAAAGAGATCAGGCAGTAGTAGCCGATCGTCGTGACAAGCTCAACAGCCCCTTGTTCTCCGAAACAGACAACAAGTTCTTCGTGTAATTCTTGGTCGATTCGGTGTTCGTTAAGAAGGGCCTGGGCGTACGAATAAACCAACCCGAGATCGTCACTCCATCCTGGGTCTGCCCCCATAGCGAGCCGGTCAAGAGCGGCGCTATCCAAACCTGCGGCAATTCCGATGGCTCTGTGCGCCGCGAACTCAAATTTCGCCCGATAATGAGCACCTACCGTACAGATCGCTACTTCTCGAGCCATATCAGGGATCTCGGTGCCGAACCGGACCGCACCCCCCAAATCCAGAGCCGCTTTGCCCACATTTGGAGCGTTCTGCCAAACCCCAAAAGGACCGCGGCCCCAAATTTCGGGACCCAGCCCCTTCCTGCTACCCACGACAGCATCACGAAGAACCTGTTGAGCCTCAGTCAAATTGCTTTCATCAGGAATTGCTAATCGCATTATCGGCCTCTCCATTCAGGTTCCCGACGTTCAAAGAACGCCCTAATTCCTTCTTTTCGGTCTTCACTGGCAAACACTTCTGTTCGTGCATAGTCCGTGACGGACCAGCCAAGATCGTCGGTATCGCTAAGGATCCGTTCCATAGCCTGGAGCGAATGCTTCGTCGACGTCGGCGAGTTTGACCCGATTTGTTCGGCCAAGTCGATCGCCGTAGCCAGGGTTTGGCCGGGTTCGACAAGACGATTAATGAGACCGTATTGCAACGCCCGTTCCGGCGAGAGCTCCTCACCTGTTAAGACCACTTCCTTTGCTACATGTAAAGGAAGTGACCGTAGGGCCCGAAAGAGCCCTCCGCTGGTAGGTAGCACGCCTCGTTTCACTTCAGGGAGACCCAGGCGTAGATCAGTTGAACCCACAATGAGATCGCAGCAGAAAAGTATTTCCAACCCCCCACCAAGAGCTAAGCCTTCCGCTGCAGCAATAATTGGTTTGAGACGTTGCCGACGGATGATTCCGTATTCTCCGCCCCGATGAGACTTCCCACTTCCCTCTTTGAGGTCACTTCCTGCGGAAAACATGTCAGGCCCGCCGGTTAGAACCGCTACCCACTGGTCCGGGTCGTCTTCAAATGAATCCAACGCTTGGTCGAGCGCGAAGGTGAGATTCGGATCAAATGCATTTCGTTTATCGCGACGGTGCAGAGTGATAATTGTGATGTGACCTCTTGTCTGACTTTCAACAAGTTGAGATTCCACGTCGTCCTCACAAGTGCTCGCTATCGTCCTTTCAGGACGGGCGCAGCGTACCCTCAAGCTGGTGAACCAACCGTCTGTAGACCAGCGAACGCCTATCGCGTTCGCTGTGAAGCCGGCAGAATTAGCGTCCCCCAACCAGGAAATCCTTAACCGTCACCCTTATTTGTCCTTGGCGACGGGCTCATTAGCGTTCGTCCTCGGCACGGTTAACGTCACAGTTTCGAACGTTGCCTTCCCGGAGATAGTGCGGTCATTTCCGGGAGTAGGTAACGGAATGACAGGCTGGATCATCGCTGGATATTCGCTCGCCTTTGCGACCGCCATGTTGGTCGGAGGTCGCCTTGCTGACCGCTACGGCAGGCTCACTATCTTTCGGATAGGCCTGTTAGGACTTTTGGTTGGAGCGTTCGGAGCGGGCCTCGCCCCGAACGCGCTCACCCTCGTGTTGGCACGCGCTTTGCAAGGAATGTTCGGTGCGCTCACCGTTCCGTCTTCTCTCGCCCTGGTACTTCCACAGTTCCCGCAGTCCAAACAAGCAAGTGTCATCGGAATCTGGGCCGCCGCTGGGATGGTGGCCTCGGGAATCTCACCTGGATTTGCATCGCTCGTACTCGAAATCGGCTCCTGGCGATGGGTATACCTGATTCTGGTTCCAATCATCGGTTTAGCGCTGGCAGGAGCTAAGGCGTTTCTTCATGAAACAGCTGAACGTTCCGCCGGACGTCCCTTGGACATCACCGGCGTGGCGCTGGGTAGCGGATCGGTATTCCTACTCATGCTTGGAGTTCTCCAAGGTCGATCTTGGGGCTGGACCTCAGTAGCTACCCTCGCTTGTTTCGCTGGGACCATGGCTCTATTTCCGGTTTTCTTACGGCGGTCATCCCGCCATGACGAGCCGCTGTTCGACCCCATTCTCTTTCGAATCCGTTCTTTTGCCGTTGCCAACGTCGCGGTGGCGCTTGCGATGGTGGGTGCCTTTACCAGCTGGTTCTTATGGCCATTGTTCCTGAGCGAAGTGTGGAATTACAGCAAAATGCAGGTCGGCCTAGCATTTACACCGTCTCCCATCATTTCCGCGATGGTTGCTGTCCTTGGCGGTCGATGGGCGGACAAGCATGGCTTCCGCGGAATGATGACGCTGGCGGCTCTAACGGGAACATCTGGGTTTTGTTGGCTCTACCTTTTTCTCGACGAGCAACCAACGTATTGGCTGGTCTTCTTTCCCGCTTCTGCTCTGTTTGGTCTCGGCATGGGGGTACTAGCAAGTCAACTCAATAGCGCCGCTCTACGCGACATCGAACCTGATTCCATCGCTACAGCAAATGGAATCCATCAAAGCCTCCGTTATGCAGCTGGAGGGATTGGAGTGGCCGCGGCAATAAGCGTGCTAAATGGAACTCACGAAATAGCGCGATACAACGGCCTCTGGCTGTTTTTGGGCGTGCTGATGTTTCTCGTTGCGCCGCTTATTTGGTTTCTGTACCCCGCCCAAAAACCACAGAGGCGCGACTCACCTGAATCGTGAAAGAATTCAGTCATGAATCAAAGCGCTGAGGTGTACGACAAAGACAAAGCACGCTCTTTTACCCAGACCATGTTGGGAATCATGAACGGAGGAGCCCTGTCTCTCATGATGAGCATCGGGCACAAGACAGGACTGTTTGATGTCATGGACGGCGAAGCGCCAGCAACTTCCTCGGAAATTGCTGAACGCAGTGGCCTCAGCGAACGCTACGTACGCGAGTGGCTTTCAGCCATGGCATGTGGTGGCATCATCGACTACAACGTTTCCGACGAAACATTTCAACTACCAGCAGAACATGCCGGTTTGTTAACCCGGCGTAGCGGACCTCTCAACTTGACCGTGCCAATGCAACAAGTTGCGTTGTTGGGAGAAGTCGAGGCCGACATCGTTGACGCATTTCACTCTGGTGGCGGGGTCCCCTATGACAAGTTCCCTCGCTTCCAAGCTCTCATGTCCGAACAAAGCGGCAATCGTTTCGACCGCACACTCATCGATCACATCGTGCCTCTGCTGGGCATTCAGCAACAGTTGGAGCAAGGAATCGACATGGCAGACGTTGGATGTGGCAGCGGTCGTGCGTTAAGCATCTTGGGGTCGGCCTTCCCTAACAGCCGTTTCGTGGGTTTTGATGTTTCAGAAGACGGCATAGCTGCGGCCCGACAGAACTCATCAGAGTTGACAAATGTCGCATTCGAGATATGTGATGCTGCGCAGCTGGATCCGGTGGAGGAGTTTGATGTCGTCACCACTTTCGATGCGATCCATGATCAAGCTCGTCCTATGGCTGTCCTCGAAGGAGTCCACCGCATGCTGCGCAGCGGTGGGACCTACCTATGCGTGGAACCTAAAGCGTCAAGCCTCCTAGAAGACAACATTCAGGATCCAATGGCTCCGTTTATGTACACGGTGTCGACTATGCACTGCATGACGGTCTCGTTGGCATATGGCGGAGAAGGTTTGGGCACCGCTTGGGGTCACCAAACCGCTACCGAATATCTGACGGATGCAGGCTTCACTGACGTTGAAATCACTGGGGTCCGCGACGATCGATCCAACAATTACTTCATTAGCAAGAAGCCGTGATTCGCTCGCCCGAACTTTATGTGCTTCCTTGACGAACTAACTGTTCTAAAGGAACACCCGCTTCGAAACGATCGACTAGCTCATCGGCATCGAAGAGCACGCCGATAGGATTTGCTTCGAAAACTGGGCCGTTCATGAAATCGATGCCATCCTGAGGATCGGTAAAGTTTTCGACCTGAAGTTCTATGCGGTTGCCATCAGGATCCCTGTAGTACATCGAAGTTGTCATCCCATGGTTAATGGTCCGCTCGGGAAGTATTCCTTCGTCGCGTAGACGAACGTAATTCGACAACAAGTCCTCCAGGCGTGCGTAAGTGAACGCTACGTGGTCGACCCCGTTTCTCTCGGAGTCGGGGTCCTTTTCGAACCCGCGATCTACGAACGCTACCCGGTGATGTTCATCGTCAAATGTCGCAAAGGCAATCTTCTTGTTTCGATGCACCACCTGTGCGTTAAGGACTGAGCAATACCACTCCGCCAGTTTGTCGATATCACTCGTACACAAAACAAAATGGGCAACCTTGACGGGCGTAGCCATCACGTACTCCCCTCAGCACTACGTTCCAAAGGATTCGTCAATCCACTTGGTCAGTTCATCGTACGCTTCCAGCGGAAGTAAATCTGGATATTTATCTGGAAGGCCTAGCGGCGAGCGAAACAAACAACCAGCGTCGGCTTGCTGCAGCATGCTGATGTCGTTGTGGGAGTCGCCGACAGCGGTCACGTGAAATCCGAGCTTCTGGTAGCCCGTCACCGCTTGTTTCTTCGCGTCGACGACCCGGGGAACGAAACGCTTGACCCGATCATCATCGACATCCAACCGGTGGCACAACAAATGGGGGTGACCTAGTTGCACCATGAAATGGTCAGCGAACTGCTCGAAGGTGTCCGACAAGAGGACGACCTGGTACTTCTGCCGTAAGTCGTCCAAAAACTCTCGCGCACCGTCCAGCACCGACAATTCCGATATCACACCGCGAATTACTGATAATGAGACCTGATGTTCGGTGAGGATAGAAATTCTTTGATCCATCAGTTTTTGGTAGTCGGGTTCATCCCGGGTCGTCACTCGAAGTTCGGGAATGTTGGTATGTGCAGCCACCGCTATCCAAATCTCTGGAGTGACCACGCCTTCCATATCTAAAGTGACAATTCGTTGCACGAATAGACAGCCTTTCACCTGGAGGAGGAGCTTGAGCAAAACGAAGTGACCGAGCAAGTATCGTCGCAGTATGCAACAGGCGGCAACCCATGACGAACTCGTCGAAACAATGACGGGTGGCATGGTGTCTGCCATCGAACCGTTTCAAGGTAGCGACCGCTTACGCTCTGACGGCCGCCCCAGAGGAGATCTGCGGAACAAGCTAAGGCTCATTAACGGCCGACGGAACGCATTCACCTGCCTGATCTGTCTGGCTTTACCCGTAGCGGTAATCACCGGTGTGGTGCTTGTAGGCCATTGGATCGCTGTTGTTGTTGCCGTTCCGATCATCGGGGTGCTGCAGGTGAGGATGTTCATTCTGAGTCATGAAGGCGCACACCGACTCCTTTTCACTAACCGGCGTCTCAACGATTTTATTGGCATCACGATTTTCGGATGGCTTGCTTTCGGGACCGGAACCCACGCTTACCGCAAAGCCCATACCAGCCATCACCGCGACGAATTTGGACCAAAAGAGCCGGACTTTCTCCTCTATGCCCTTTATCCAATCACTGCCGCTTCGATGCGTCGAAAGCTTCGTCGAGACTGCAGCGGAGTGTCTGCCTATCGAATTCTGCGCCCACGCTTGACCGGCCTGTTTAGACGACAATTTCTGGTTAACAGCCTCCGCTTCTACGTCGGTCAACTATTTGTCTTTGGTCTCTTCGCTGTCAGCGGAAATCCGTTCTTGTATCTGGTGTTGTGGGTCCTTCCGTACGTGACCGTCTATCAAATCCTTAATCGACTGAGAGCAATAGCGGAACACGGCGGCATGACTCGTTCTGGGGATCGACGCGACACTGCTCACCACGTTAAGCAGAGCCAAGTGGCTCGAGCCATCATTGTTCCCCTCGGTGTCGGTCATCACCTAGCCCACCACGTGGATAGTGGCATTCCTTTCCGGAATCTTGCCCAGCTAACAAAGCTTTTAGAAGATGACGGCTATCTAACCTCAGACCTGACGTGGAGCAGCTATCGGCGTTTGTGGCGAGCACTTACGACTCCCAACGCCACAACTAGCGCTCGCAACTAAGGTCAACACATGACCCTCCGAACCACCTGCGTCGGTTCTTGGCCGATTCCTTTCGGTTTGCGACCCGAGTTAAAGCGCTACTACTCAGGAGATCTCAGTGATGCCGATGCCGGTCCTCTCTTAACTCGAGCGGCACGTATTTCTATGGACGAAATGATCGCCTGTGGTGTCGACCAAATCATGGGTGGGGAGGTTTGGGGGCCCGATTTTGTCCACCACGTGCCTCCTCGCCTAAAGGGTCTTGAGACGATTCAGCGGCGCGATACCTCGAAGGGTTACGGGGGGATCGGTCGCTACCGAATTATTGGTGATGTCTCCGCTCCCGAAGGGACTGGTCATGCTTTGGGCTTTCGAAGAGAACGGGAAATTGAACCCAGACTTGACAAGGGGGCGGTGCCGAGCCCGTTGACTATGACCCTTGGCATGGAAAATGACCCGAGGTTAGAAGAACAACTTCCCAATTACGTAACAATCGTCAAAGACGAAATCGACGCAATGGTCGAAGCAGGCGCCGATGAGGTTCAACTCGATGCGCCCGCTGAAGCCACTTCCCTAGTGAATGGAAGGCTTGCGGCAGCCGAGCTTCTTGATGCGTTAATCGCTCCGTTTGGCGACGTCGGAG
>DGLO01000094.1:15996-16159 GCA_002388005.1 Candidatus Neomicrothrix sp. UBA4542 | reverse complement strand
AAAAGTACTTGAGGATGATCTGATATGGCCGTCCTTCGGGTCTGCCTCCAACCCCGTTCCTAGTTGTTGGCAATATTTTCTATCGCCTGCTGACTCAGCCTTTACTTAAACCGATGAGTAGGGCGGCAACTAGATCAGGGCGGTTTAAGAAGGGTGAATGTCC
>DGLO01000094.1:14326-15612 GCA_002388005.1 Candidatus Neomicrothrix sp. UBA4542 | reverse complement strand
GGGATGGCTTTGTCGCGGCTGCAAACCACATAGATCGAGGGCTTCAAGCTCCATGCTCGTTCGGAATTCGCGACCTCGAGGGCAAGGTTTTGGGACCGCAATTGATTGGTTGCCCACGCAACATCATCTCCGGTGCAGTCGTTGTAAAACAACGCCGCGTCCCAGCCTGGGTTGACACTGATAGAGCCATCGTCGTTAGCGCGAACAGCTTTCGACAAGTCTTGGGAAACGTGCTCGGTGGCGTCCTCACCGTCATCGACAAGAAGAGCGGTCAGGTACACCAGCGAACCGACCCTGTCGTGAACTCCGGCTTCGGTGATGACCGCTCCACCTCGAGAATGGCCAAGCATGACTGCGTGTTCGTCTCCGGGAAGCGAGTCAAGGACCTCTCGGACCGCGGCGACATCATCTTTGAGTAGCGCGCCTGTAGCGGCCTCGGCGCAACTTGGTAGATCAGGCGCTACCCATGTGACTCCTGCGGCGTCAAGGTGCGGTGTGACCCGGTCCCAACACCATGAGCCGTGAAACGCACCGTGGACAAGGACTATTGGTCTGTTCATAGTCGTTGCAAGTTAGTCGGTTTCAGCGAAAGGGACTTTGCTCACCACTCCTGCGTCTCTGCAAGGATCATGTCCTTCTGGGTGGTTAGCTGCAAGCTTTTCGGCGAATTCGTCCGACGTGACGTGACAAAGGAGATACAAACCCGACTCTTCTAGGAATTTCATGACGTCGTGATGGATATCTCTCCCATTCGGATTTGTAGCTAATTCAAGAATTCCGTCTCTGCCGTAATAATTGTCCCTAGGGGTCGCTCCATTTGTGAAAGTTGTTTCCTTAATTTTTCTTTCGGTGAGGGGCGCTGTGTAGGACTCCCACGTCTGTGTGTCTAGCGCTTCAACGTTGTACATCAGCTGGTTTCGGATCCCGAACATGATCGCCATGACACGGTGAAAAGCCTTTTCGTCTTCAGTCATTCCAGTCTGGGGGCCATTCACCAATTCATCTCCGTCGAAGGCAGGGGTGCCTCCTGCTTGAAGAGTCTCTCCCACCGAATTCGTCGCTATTGCCTCACTAACTGAAAAGAGTTCCTCACCGTCGAGGTTCACGATGACGTTGCTCAGAGGTTTTAAGAAATTTTGATGCGGTTGCCCTGTGAAAATGCAGTAGCCGGCATCGTTGATGATGCAGGAATATCTATCTGCGGGTCTTGGCGGCGGTTCTGAACCTTCGGAAACGTTTGTTGGTGTTGTGCTCTCAACGGGAGTTGTTGTCGTCGATGGTGCTCT
>DGLO01000094.1:11598-13947 GCA_002388005.1 Candidatus Neomicrothrix sp. UBA4542 | reverse complement strand
AACAGGCATCGTCGTCGACACCGCTGGTAGCTGGCTGGTAGGCGTTGACGCTTCCTCGTGTTCTGTTAGTTCTTCAATTCGTTCTGCCAGGACCTCTATCTCAGGGGAATCCGAACCACCACAAGCCGACCCCAGCAACAACAAAGAGAGCAGGGCAGTTGTGTGGCGCATTAACGAAATCTCCCGCCTCGAATTGTTGCCGGTCAGGCGAACAGAGGACCGCGCCTTGGTGGTGAGTAGGGCGGCCGTGGAGTCAGCTTTTCATCGATTCAATCGTGGAATCGAGTTCACGGAGCATAGGTACGGTTGGAGCCGCAGATCCATTTACGATTTGGGGGCGGGTGCCGCGGGTTAGCTTGCTTTCATGACTCCACCGTTGCGATTCGGCATCGTCCACGACTTTCGTTGTCCACCTGGAAGTGAAATAACGATGCCTCAGGTATATGCGGAAACCTTTGAGCAGATTGAACACGCTGAACAACTTGGCCTAGAACTTTGTTGGTTTACCGAACATCACTTCATTGATGACGGCTATCTACCTAACTTTGTTCCAGTGGCGGCGGCAGCGGCGGCCAAAACCACTCGTATGAGATTTTCCACGGACATCTGTCTTTTGCCGTTCAGACATCCCGTTCGTCTCGCCGAGGACCTCGCAATTCTCGACAACATCTCTAATGGCCGAATGGAGCTTGGCGTAGGGATGGGTTATGCGGCGCACGAATTCCAAGGATTCGATATTCCGATAAGCCGCCGGGTCTCCCTTACCGAAGAAGCGCTGCAGGTTCTGCTATTGGCCTGGAGCGGTGAGGCATTCAGTTTCGAAGGTAAGCGCTACCGATTCTCCGACCTTCGGGTCACTCCGGATCCGGTTCAGCTAGGTGGTCCCCCGCTGTGGCTTGCTGCTACTAGTCCTGCTGGAGCTAAGCGGGCAGCTGCTTTCGGAACTCATCTACTTCCCCAGGGACCAAAGCATTTGACGATCGATCCGTGGAAAGAGTCAGTCAAAGATGCGAGTGACCGTCGTGTCGGTTTGATACGAGGGGTCTTTGTTACTGACGACCCAGATAGGGAGTGGGAACCCGTAGCGGCTGCTGAACGGTACCGACGAGATGTCTATGTTGGATTGATTAAGGCAAGCCGGGATCATAAATCCGAAGTAGCCAGTCGATCGGGACCCAAACAGGAGCGACCACCAATCCCGATGAATCCTCTCACCTGGACGGTCGGTACCGCAGACCATTGCGTCACAGAACTCAAAGAACTGATTGCTGGTCACGGCATAACCGATTTGGTGACCTGGGGGGGTCCTCCAGGGCTCGCTCCTTCCGTTATGAATGACTCCCTCACAAGGTTCGCTGAGGAGGTGGTTCCGAGGCTGCGAGCCAATTTGGAAGGGTGAGCACAGTGGATCAGATGAACCGGCCCTACATCGTCGGAGTTTCTTTGTGGCGCTACAGAATCTGCCCCGTTAAGGGCAACGAAGGGTTCTACTTCAAAAGCGCGGCAAAGTAATCGTCAGCGGCGACAACGGCTATGCCCAAGCTATGACTAGCGCGGGTGTAGAGCTGACGTGAGGGCGTCAGCAACGATGCTAAAACCAGGGGCTATCTCTGGAGCGGCCCGGCACCACAACACCCCGTAGTGGGCCATGTTGGGTTGGCGAAACGACATGACCGGTACCCCAGCCTCAACGAGGCGTCTGGCGTACATTTCTCCGTCGTCACGCAACGGATCCAGTTCGGCGCTGATGATCACGGCCGGTGGCAACCCCGCCAATGACTCGGCTCGGGCTGGCGATACCAGCGGATCTCGCCGGTCAGTCGTATCGCCGAGATAGAGGTCGGCCATCTGCGTCATCATCGCCGTAGTGAAACCGTCGCCGTCGGCGTAGGCACGGTGCGAGGGGAGATCGAAGTCCGCGAGTTCTAAGACCGGGCAGACCAGAGCTTGCATTACCGGGCCGTGGGGCCGGGCACGCCAACGTTGAGCGACCACGGCAGCTAGGTTCCCTCCGGCGCTGTCCCCTACCACCGCCCACTTCGTCCCATCCGCGCCGAATTGGCTGGCGTTATCGAGGATCCATTCCACCGCCGAAAACGCGTCCTCTATCGCCGCGGGGAATGGGTGTTCAGGGGCCAACCGATAGTCCGTAGCTATCACGACCGCGCCGATCCGAGTGGCCAGCAGCCGACAAATCTGGTCGTGGGAGTCCAGGTCTCCTGCTATGAACCCAGCTCCGTGCAAGTAACACACCACCGGTGCAATGTCACTGGTCGGACGGTAAACGCGTATCGGTACCAGTCCCGCCATGGCATCTTCGACTGAATACAGCGGACCCGCACTCATCCC
>DGLO01000094.1:7314-11218 GCA_002388005.1 Candidatus Neomicrothrix sp. UBA4542 | reverse complement strand
TTCACGCCGAGGAGTCTAAGTCGATACCTCGAACCTCTCCCTGTAGGCGGAGTTTGTGAATTTTAGGAAGATTGTCAACAACAAGGTCATAGGAATCCTCTACCCAGTGTTCAAGTTCGGTAGCTGCTACCTCCCCGGCACTGATATCAACCCAGTTCCAATGTTTTGGCCACACACGCATGGCCCGCACAGAGTCATATGTGCCACGCAGCGTTTCGGCTACATCAGGGTCACATTTCACGCTCATGGTGAGGTCTCCGTGTGCTGTGGCGATCACAAACACTTTCTGAGCGACTTTGAACACGATGAGGTCAGGTCCAAACGGATGCTCCTCCACTGCTTCAGGTTGAGCGAGGCAGATCTCATACAAACGTTCGCGGTTCACCGCTGACTGCTCTTCACGCGCATCGTGGCATTAACTGAGGGTTTCCGAGAGCCAACCGGCCGCGAGCGTCATGGCGGTGCGACTGGGCTCAGCCGCGTGGCTCCAGCCGAAGAACCCGTGAGTCACCCCTAGGTGACGAGAGGCACTGGCGTCGCAACCAGCGTCCGCCATCGCCCTTGCGAACTCCTCGCCCTCGTCCCGCAGAACATCGTGTGACGCGGTGATGACGAGCGTCGGTGGCAACCCGTCCAGCGTCGTCGCCCATGCTGGAGAAAGCCGTTGGTCCCGTGGGTCGATCCCCTGGGCATAAGCGTCATAGAACCAGACCATCTCGCGTGCTGTGAGAACCGGCCCGTCCGCGAACTCGAGGTAGCTGGAGGTACTCATTGTTGCGTCGACGGCGGGGTAGATCAACAAGAGTGCGGCAGGGGTAGCTGGCTCATGGCGGAGCGCTAATGCGGCGACCACAGCAAGGTTTCCGCCCGCGGAATCACCGGCCACTGCTAGGCGCGAGGCGTCGATGGAGTCGTCCGCGCCAGACAGCAACGCACTAGTCACTTCGACCGCGTCGTCGTGGGCCGCGGGGAAGGGGTGTTCGGGGGCCAGTCGGTACTCGACGTTGAATACGGTGGCAGCCGACTTCGCCGCTAAGTGGCGACACGGACCGTCGTGGGTCAGCCTGCTTCCGATCACCCAACCGCCGCCGTGGAAGAACACGACAGCCGAACCATCCGCATTGTTTGGTCGGAGACGCGTCACCTCACAGCCGCCGATCACGACCTCGGTGACGTCAGCCATGTCTGGGCCTTTCGGTCGGGCCGCCGCGCCAGCGGCGTGGGCGCGTCGCGCTGCGTCGACGCCCATCTCCGCGAAACTACGGCTGGGCATGGAAGCCGTGATGGCCTCAATCTGAGGATGGAGTGGCATTGCTCCATTCTGACTGATGTCGACCGTCGTTCGCTTCTGCTCGTGGCTGAAGATCAGCGACGCGGGTCCGTGGAGGCGTCGATCACCCCGACGCGCGCCCTCGTCTTATTGCTTGGGAGTCGGTGTGTTGTCATCGGTTCAGGTTGTGGTGCGGTCGTCGGGTCGATCCTCGCCTGTCAGCGAGGAGATCAGCCGGTTGACCGCCCTCGTCGCATCAGGTCCTGCCGCGTTGCCGTACATCAGTCGGGCCAACTGGCCACCGAGATAGGGGTGCAGTCCCATGTCGTAGAGCGTGCGAAAGTCGCCACTGTCGATGGCCGTTCGCTCTTCGGGTTTTAGGGCGTAGCGGTCAAGCACCGAGGCCTGATCGGCCTCGAATTGAGCACGAAGCTTCGCATCCCACTTGAGATCTTGCACTAGGTCGTGCGTCACCAGCGTCTTGTCGACCTGTTCGAAGGACATCAGCCTCCCATCTCCCAGCGAACAGCACCGACGCCACACTTGAAGTTGTCGTAGGCGGTGTAGCCAAGTCGGCTGCACAGTCTGGTGCCAATTGCGCCGAGGACCACGAACCAGGCGTACAGCTCGGCGGTACCTCCGGCCCCTGACTCCTCCATACGTTCGGGCGTTGCCTCGTTCAATAGCTTCTCGTGATCACCCTCTTCGAGCATGTCCATGAACCAGTGGTCGAACTCCTGGTCGATGAAGAAATAACGCTTCCCGCCGGGTTCGTGCGAAAGGCCGCCAGACCCGAACAAACCCACTCGCATACCGTTCGGCAGGTCATTTCGGATTATGTCGCCGAGCGCCTCCCCGACGGCGTAGCACTGTCGCTGATCCGGTACTGGCGGGACGTTGCAGTTCATCAGAACAGGAACGACAGGCACATCGTTGGTGTCGAAATCGCACAGCACTGTAGGGATAGACAGGTTGTCGTCATAGAGAAGATTCTCGCGGCGGCCGACGAATAGCACGTCTCGGCGGGCCATTCCCGAAATCAGCGCCTCGGCGACGTCGGGTTGACCCTGCAATGTGTAGTTCCGGCAGTTCAACCAGGGCTTGAACCACTCATATGGTCCCGTGTGTTCAGCGGCCATGCCGACGAGAAAGTCCGGGTACTCCAGGACTCTGGAATTGGCCAGGTGGTCGTTGCCGAAGAGAATCAGCGCGTCGAGATTTGCGGCAGCGATTTCCGCACTCATGGTCCCGTACATCTTGTCGACCTCGGCCTTGGTGTCCTCGGGAGCGCCGGCATACAACCCAGCTAGACCTGGAGCGTGACTGGCTGCGAGCGCGAGAACGATGTCACCCATGGTCGGCCTTTCAGTAGCTCCAAGTAACTTTAATGAGCGTTAGGCTGCCTCTCGCAAAGCAGAGCGCATAGCTGCGATGTGTTCTGGGGTCGTTCCACAGCAACCGCCGACGAGTTGGACACCCAAATCTCGAAGCCGACGTGTGAAATCTGCCATCAGCGCTGGTGTTGCTGAGTAGGAGAGCTTCGCACCTTGCCACTCGGGGATACCGGCGTTTGATTTGGCTATCAGCGCAGCTTCGGGAGCTGCTTCGCGCATTTGTGCGATTACGGCTTCGTTGTCGTCGAGGCTGTTACCGCAGTTGACGCCGACCGCGCTAGCTCCGGCGTCAAGTAAAGCCTTGGCTGCGTTTGCCGGCGATACGCCCATCATGGTGTGACAGTTGGTGTCGAAGCTCATGGTGATTGCCACTGGCAACTCCGAGAGTTGACGGCAAGCGTCGATAGCGATCGCAGCCTCATCAAGACAGCTCATGGTTTCAATCCAAAGCAGATCGATAGAACTATTTGCGTCCCGGCTGCGGGTACCTGCGGTGAGACCATCTACTTGTTCTTCGAAAGCGTCGAGAGCAGCCTCGGCAGGCATCGGCCCCAAAGGAGCTAGAAGTACTCCGAGTGGGCCGATGCTTCCGGCGACAAGTGCTTCAAACTTGAGCGCAGCCTGTTTTGCAATGCGAACAGCGGTGTCGTTGATTTCGTGCACCTTGTCCTCAAGGTCGTGCAAAGCAAGCCGATGACGGTTACCTCCAAAGGTGTTGGTCAAAATGATGTCGGAACCGGCGCGCAAATATTCGTTGTGGACAGTTTGCACAGTGTCGGGGTCCACGAGATTGAGTAGTTCGGGTGGATCTCCCGGCGGTAGTCCCCGGTCAAAGAGTTGCGTTCCCATAGCTCCGTCAAGCAGCAGCAGCTGTTGTTGCATCAAGGACCGGGAAAAGGCGCATGGCCGTGAGTTGGGAACAGGTTGATTCTCAATAACTGGCGTCGATTCTTGTCCGACGCTGACTTGTCTTGTTTCTCGAGGCCCTTTGTCGCTCATTGTCGCCTCCCAGATCGTTGCTCATTGGAGGGCGGACATCGGGTGGTGCTGAATTGGTGAGAAGCGGGTGAACCTCATCCTCAGGAACACTTCGTTGCTCAGGTCCGAAGACCTTGGCCTTATCCCTACCAAAGTAGGAAGCACCTTGGGTGTCCACCCCAGGTTGCCGGGTGCACGGAAGTGCACCGCTCTTGATAACGCGCTTATCTAAGCATCCTGAGTCGATCGAAGCAAATCGGCT
>DGLO01000094.1:6661-6935 GCA_002388005.1 Candidatus Neomicrothrix sp. UBA4542 | reverse complement strand
CGCCGTTTTAAGGTTGAGGTGAACACAGAGAAGTTGAACATCGACTGTTTGTCGAGAGATCGCTCGCAACGGTAACCGGTATCCTGGGTATGTCTTACCTGCCCCGACAAACGGAGGTGTTGGACGTGAATGACCATTCCCGTCGTATTTACGACTCGGTTCTCGGTTTGCTGTCGAATGTCGACAACCCCACTCCGATGGTTCGTTTGTCGCGCCTGGTTACCTTCGAACACACCGAGGTCTACGCCAAGCTGGAGTGGTACAACCCGTTTGG
>DGLO01000094.1:4954-6336 GCA_002388005.1 Candidatus Neomicrothrix sp. UBA4542 | reverse complement strand
GCTGTCAAGGACCGGGTCGCATGGAACATGGTGCGTGACGCGGAAGAGTCCGGGCGGGTGGGTTCGGCTCAAAAGCTAGTGGAGCCAACTTCAGGCAACACGGGCCTCGCACTCGCCATGGTCTCCAATGCGAAGGGTTATTCCCTAACCACTCCTCTCTCGAACCAGATCCCGCTCGAGAAGCGTACGGTTCTGCGTCTCGCAGGCGTCGATGTGGTCGAGCTCGAGGATTCGTTATGTCCCGCTCCGGGGGCACCTGAAGGTGCCATTGCAAGAGCTGACGAGATCGCGCAGCAACCCGAATTCGAAATGTTGAACCAGTACACGAACGGGGCCAACCCGGACGCGCACTATCGCACCACGGGACCCGAGGTGTGGCATCAGACCGCGGGTCTTGTCACCCACTTCGTTGCAGGTCTAGGTACTTGCGGCACCATCAACGGTTCGGGACGCTTCTTAAAGGAACAGGACCAAGGTGTCCAGATACTTGGTGTCCATCCGCCCCCGGGTCACGACATTCCTGGTGTTCGCAGCCTCGCCCAGCTAAGCCAGACCGAGTTCTTCACACCCGAGAAATACGACGGACTCGTCGAGGTGGAAAACGAGCTCGCCTTCGAGATGTGTCAGCGGATCAACCAAGAAGAGAGCCTCACCGCAGGGCCCAGTTCAGGTATGGCGCTGGCGGGTGCGTTGAGGTTGGTACCAGACGAGCCAGGCAACGTTGTGGTGGTGATGTTCCCTGACAGCGTTTTCAAGTACGCCTCATCGATTCTGCGTAATGTTGCCGGACTGGGAACAGCGCCGGCGGCGGGAACCAAACGCGAGCAGCTGCTGGACTCGATGATCGAGAACGCTCGGGTCAACTCGAATCTGGCCGTCGACGTCGACGCAGCTCACGACTTCTGGCAACAGCACGAGCCCTTAGTAATTGACGTGCGCGAGCCCGACGCCCACCACCAACGACACATCCCCGGTGCGATCAATATGCCCCTCGACGACCTAGCCGACCTCGCAGCATTCCTTCCAGAAGACCTCGGCGCGCCGTTGCTCAGCGTGTGTGAGCGCGGGAACCTTTCACTATCCGGTGCGTTGTTCCTGAACAGTCTCGGTTACCGAAACGCTAGAAGTATCACCGGCGGCACACAGGCATGGGACGAGCAAGGATTCGCCGTCGAGTCAACCTGAGGGGCCCACCAGCTCCACCGTCGCCGGGGTAACCATGGCGGTACTTCTGATCATCGGATGGAACCTCACCAAGGAGTCGGATGACGACGCAGCGAAAATGGTGCAACTCACAGACCCAGGCAACGATTCATAGCCCGGAACGAAAGGTCTGGAACAGCTGGATTCCAACGCCACAAAGCCCTCGATTTGATCCTGCG
>DGLO01000094.1:2663-4538 GCA_002388005.1 Candidatus Neomicrothrix sp. UBA4542 | reverse complement strand
CTTGATAAAGAAAAGAGTAGAGCCCTCCCCAAGGTGAACGTATTTGGGCTACGTAGTCGATACCAAAACGGCCATCGAGATCTATCGGGATGGCATTACCAATCTGGTGGCCTGTCGGTGCCAAAGCTACAAAGCCGGGGATTTGGTGTTGGCGAACCCAAGCTAGTTGGCTGAATTCGTCACGCGAAAAACTGCCGTTCCCATCGTTCAAATAGATCTCTACGCCAGGGCAAGCTTCTTCTGCGCCCTGCGCGCCTCCGTTTGTTCGGTCTGTGATGTCGATGTCACCGTCGTTATCGATGTCGAGAAGGACTACTTGGCCTTCTCCCCAGACGGTGCACTGCACCTCAACTTCTGGGTCTTTGTAATTCAACGCCCTTGGTTGTTCACCCATTGCGTCTTGGCTGATATCGGTGAAGTTCCCTGAGCCATCGTTGCGGAGGATTTGCATGAATCTTCCGACGTAGTAGAGGCTTCCCGCTCTCGTCGTTCCAATGACAATGTCTGCATCTCCGTCACCGTCGATATCTGCGGCGGCTGCGTAGTTGAATTTGGTGGTTCCAAGTCCGAAAGGTCCTGTGGGCAGGCTGTGGACCTTCCATTGAGCGCTTGGCTTTTGCTGGTCACTGATGGCTATTTGTGCGGGTCGGGGGTTCAAAGAATCCGTTTCGTCACCCCAGAAAAGGACCGGGTCGGCCAAACCATCACCATTGAAATCTTCAAGGAGGGACGACATGACGTAGTGATCATTTCGACGTAATCCCTCAGGCAAATTTTCGATTGAATTCACAAACCCTGCGCCGCCGTCATTCAAAAACAATGTCCGAGCAGCCAGGATGTCTGGGAAGCCGTCACCGTTTATGTCTCCCGACGAAGCATCATGAGCAAAAAATATGGTGTCGCGGTAGTCGATGGTGTCGGAGGCGTCAAAGAGTTTGCCGTCACGAGATAGCAGTAGAACGTGCGGGTCCATGTCCATGACTCTCTCGCCGGTTGGGAGGAGTTTGAGTAACCCTTGTGATCCGGCGAAAATATCGTCGACTCCATCCAGGTTGAAGTCGTCAACAACAAGCCGGTAGGACATGTTGCGTTCCGTTGGCGCCCCCGAGGCATAGATCGTTGGGTCAGCGATGAGTCGACCAGCTCCGTCGTTGAGGTAGACCCTCACTGTGCTTCGTTCTTTGTGAGTGAGCGTGTGGGGAAAGATGACCCATCCGACAACTAGATCTTGGTGGCCGTCTCCGTTGAAGTCTCCGACCATCATGTTGTGTGCGTCGGCCGTAAATGACCCATCCAATTCGTTGCAGTTGTCAAGAGTCGGGTAGCAGTAGGTTTCGCTGTAGCGCTCGTTAACGAAAACTGTTTCAAAACCAAAATTGAAAACCGCGTAATCCTCGGTGCTCGTGCCTTCTAAGTCCGCCGGGTTGAGGTGTCGGGTGCGCGCTACATCATGCTCATATAAAACCACCTCTATTTGTTGAGACATCCTCTTTGAGTGGCCATTGGCAGTGCTGACTTGAATCGAATAGTCAATCACTTGGTTCTGCACGACGATGGGGGTGCGAACGATCGCAGAAGTCTTGGTCGAAGACACCAAAACCAGTCGATCGGAAACAATCTCGGTTGCGACTATGTCCTCTTCTGAGGCGACTTTGATCTCAATTTCGGAATATGCCGTGGCGCTCTCGGGAGCCAAAATGGTTACATCAAATTCTTTGGCACCCTTCGTGTCCGCCGTGGTTGACGTGACACCAATGGAGGTCGTAGTAGCTGAGGCTTCGATGGACGTAGCGACAACATTCGTAATGTCTTTGTCGAGCAACTCGGTCGAAACTTGGTCTGCGGCACCACTGCATGCGCACAACAGCAGCAAAA
>DGLO01000094.1:0-2262 GCA_002388005.1 Candidatus Neomicrothrix sp. UBA4542 | reverse complement strand
GTCTCTGCTTAGGCTGCGAGGGCTACGGAATTCACCTGTGAGGCAAAGTTCGCCAACCCATAGTCGAAGTAGGATCCGGAGATGGGAACCGACGCGCAGCGCATCAGTACCGAACCTGACCGGTTCGCCGCGGTTCACATCTCCCAAGGGTTCCGGGTTGGCGATCTGGTCTTCGTGTCGGGACAGGCCGCCGTGAACGATCAGGGTGAAGTCGTCGGCGTTGGCGACTTCGGAGCTCAGGCCCGCCAGGCAGTCGGCAATCTCGACCGCGTCCTCAAAGCAGCGGGATCGAGTCTCGATCAGGTCATCAAGGTCACCATCTTCGTCACCGACATGTCCCATTTTCCCGAGGTGGTTAAGTTGCGTGAGGAGGTATTCAGCCAGCCGTATCCTGCTGACACGATCTGTGAGGTGCGGGCCCTGGCGTACCCCGAGTTGATGTTCGAGATCGAAGCGATCGCACTCGCCGATGGCAGCACTATCGATATCGCCCACAGCTAGTCACACAGAACCGGGCACCTCTGTTTTCAAACACAGAGTGAAGCCTGGCGGAAGCCATTTCGGATTATCGGGGTAGGTGATACGGGACCGGCTCCCTAAATTAAACAAAGTCAAGTCCGAGGGCCGAGCCAAAGCTCCAAAGGCTCGTCCTTGCTCGCTCAGATTGCGAGCGCTAAGCAATTTGATTAGAGGCAAATAGGGATTTGAGCATGGCCGCGAAAAACGAGCTGCATGAAGGACCAAGCTTGGTGCCGTACTACCTGATCTTGTTTGGGATGTCGGCAGGAATAGCGAGTGTGATGACCTTGTTGGCCGAGTTCCGTAATGAGCTCGGTTTCTCTCAGTTTGGCATTGGCCTAGGTGTCGCCGGTGGCTTGGGCGCGGCATTCGTTGCGTCGGTGACCCTGGCCCCCCAAGCCGACCGTGGTCGGGCGCCCGTGATGCTGCGTTCTGGGCTCCTGCTGGGCATCGCAGGACTGGTGACGGTGGCAATGACTAGCAACCTCTGGCACATGGTGGTGGGCCGCGTCCTGTTCGGCCTCGCCTTCGGACTCGCCCACCCGGCTGCTCGACGCACGGTGATCGTGGCTGACCCGAACAACCTGGGACGCAACCTGGGGCGCCTTGGCGCCTTCGACGTGGCCGGCTTCGTCGTAGGGCCCGCAGCCGCGGCACTCCTCAACGCCGTCGGCGGATTCCGCACCCCGTTCTGGGTAATGGCAATCCTGCTAACCCTGTTGATCCCAACGGCTTGGCGGGCCCGCCCGGACACTGCGCCTAAAGACACGCAGCGCCGAAGCCCAACCGATCTGTTCCACAATCAACGTCTGATTGGCGCCTTCTTCATAGTTGCCGCCTATTTCGTTTTCATCGGGGCCTTCGAATCAATTTGGGTCCTAGAGATGGACCACAGAGGAGCCGATCAATGGCAGATTGGAGTAAGTATCACCGTGGCTGCCCTACCAATTTCTATCCTCGCGCCCTGGGGCGGAGTACTGGCTCAACGCTACGGGGCTCGACGGTGGGCCGTTGGCATGGTGGCTACTTGTGCCGTGTTCTCGACTTTGTTCGGGCTAGTGGAGGGCATCATGTCCTTGGTGGTATTGACCATCGCCTGCTCATGTGCTGAGGGGATCGGGTTTCCCTCAACGCCGATGCTGGTATCGGCCGCCGTACCAGAAGACCGTCAAGCTGCGGCACAGGGCCTGGCCAGCGCCATCGAGGTCGGGGTGGCGGCCGTGGCCGCGTTGGGTTTGGCAGCCATCTACGAAGCGTCCGGGGACACGGTCGCCTGGATTGTCGCCGGGGTAACCATGGCGGTACTTCTGATCATCGGATGGAACCTCACCAAGGAGTCGGATGACGACGCTGCGAAAATGGTGCAACTCACAGACCCAGGCAACGATTCATAACCCGGAACGAGAGCTCTGGAACAGCTGGCTTTGGTGTGTTTAAAACCAGAGATACCCGAGGATCCGTCGCTGACTATTCACCGATTGTCTTTATTACTCAGCATCGATGAGATCGCTGATCAAGGCCGCAGCCTCCAGCGCACCACGCCGCACCACAACCACGAGTCGACCGCCACCGGCTTCCGGGCTGACTTCGCTGGCGGCGGGCTCAATCGACCACCTGAGGCCCACTCGCTGCACCACATGGGGTTCGGCATTTCTCCCATCCGCCTCAGCGAACCACACAATACCTTTGACTCGCACAACATCCTCCGACCACAAAGTCAGGGCGGCTTCCAGCCGAGACCGC
>DGLO01000125.1:1835-4719 GCA_002388005.1 Candidatus Neomicrothrix sp. UBA4542 | reverse complement strand
ATTTCCACGGTGTAGCGCGAACACATCAGATCTTCTCGAGCAAGTTCGCGTTCTATTCCCCAGCTCATCAACCCACAAATAGGTCCTCCATGCATGATCCCGTGACTCCAGGGGCCTCGCGTCAGTTCCGTCGCCTCCACTCCTCCTTGCGAGGTCAGGAAAAGCGCTGGCGGGTATTCATCTGGGGCGGGGGTGGGCATCGAACCACGTTAGGGTGCGCAAATGCATCCGTTCCGGTTCGGAGTCCAGTTTTCAAAATCAGCGTCGGGCGCTGACTATAGAGATTCTGTCAGCCGAATCGAAGATTTGGGTTATAGCACTGTGTTCTGCCCCGATCATTTTGACGATCAGTGGGCTCCTACGGTGGCGCTCACAGTGGCGGCGGAAGCGACAACGGATTTGCGCGTCGCAACGCTTGTCTACGACGTTGACTATCGCCACCCGGTCGTACTCGCTAAGGAAATCGCCACTCTCGATCTTGTCTCAGGAGGTCGCGTGGAGTTCGGCATTGGCGCTGGTTGGATGTCGAATGATTACCACACGGCCGGAATTTCCTTCGATAAGGCAGGAACTCGTATCGATCGGATGATCGAAGCCATCGACGTCATCCGCGGTTTGTGGTCAGGCACGCCCGTAAATTTTCGTGGTGAGCACTACGTAGTCCGCGACATTACGGGGACACCGAACCCGCATCAGCCTGGAGGGCCACCCATCATTGTTGGTGGGGGCGGCAAAAGAGTACTCACTGAGGCTGCTCGTAGAGCGGACATCGTTGGGCTCAACGCTTCTCTTCACAGTGGGACCGTTGGTCCGGAGACTGCTTTGTCTGCACTCGGGGACAGATTTCTAGAGCGAAGGCAGTGGGTCGAAGATGCCGCCGGAGATCGGTTCGCCGGTATCGAACTACAGATGAACACCTTCATGACTGCTGTCACCAAAACAACCGGGGAAGCAGACGAGATGTTTGAAGGAATGGCACCGATGTTTGGTCTCACCCCCGAGCAAGCCCGGACTATTCCCATGGTTCTCGCCGGCACCGTTGAGGATGTCTGCGACCAACTGCACCGGTATCGCGAGCTGTACGGAACAAGCTATTGGGTAATTCATGATGGCGAAGTCGACGCGATGGCACCAGTTGTGGAGCGTATGCGGGGAAAATGATCCCCGGGGCACTGCTAATCCTCGTCGATTCGTCGCGCGAGAGTCCTACCCCAGATCTATGGTCAGAGCCGTGATCGACTTACGGTCCGTCGAGTTTGGTCAACCAGCGCTGCATGAGCTCGGAGAAGTGGTGCGCGCCGCGAAGCGCCAAGATGTCTTTGCGCCGGTCACGATTGTCGTCTCATCTTCTTTCACTGCAGTCACTTTGCGCCGCAAATTAGTGAGGGATGAGTTTCGCCCAACGTCGGATGGTCGCAACGGCTTAGTCGGAGTTTCTTTCCAAACACCATTTCAGCTAGCCGAAGCGTTAGCGGCTGACTCTTTAGCCGTCACGAATCGTCGACCACTCACTAAACCGATAATCGCCGCGGCGGTCAGACAAATCTTGCGCCGAGATCCCGGAATTTTTCACAACTCGGCGAGTCATCCAACTACTGAGCGCGCCTTAGTTCGCGCGCACCGCGAGTTGCGCGATCTGACCCCAGAGCAGCTCGACGTTTTACGTTCGACCGGAGCGAGAGCGGCCGATGTCGTGCGCGTCCATGAAGCGATCACGGAGCGGTTAGCTGCCGACTGGTTCGACGAATTCGATCTATTGAAGGTCGCCACCGAGTCGATAGAAGACGCCCCCGAGTTCGGACTCGTGGTCGTTTTTCTTCCCGAACAGTTATCGATGCCAACCTCAGATTTCTTACGCGAGTTGGGAAACACAACACAGGTGCTGGCTCTCGTCGGTCTTACCGGACACGACGACGCCGATTTCGACGCTCATCGGACCGCACAAATGCTCGGAGGTGAACTGGATCCAGCGGGCATTCAGATACCTGTCGGGGACGCGATTATTTCGCTGAGCGATCCCGATGAAGAGGTCCGATCAGCAGTTCGGACAGTGATTATGTCGTTGGGCGACGGGGTCAGCGTTGATCGCATCGCCGTTCTGTATCCGCACCGAAATCCCTATTTACGCCTTGTTGAAGAACAATTCGAAGAAGCAGGCATCCGTCACAATGGGGATGCAGCGAGACGTCTCTCCGACTCCGTTCTTGGACGTTTCATCAGCAGCATGTTGGAACTTGCCGATGAGGGGCTAGCCCGGGAGAACGTTCTGGAACTGCTCGCATCAGGGCCGATTCGGCAGTTCTCGGATCGGGAGAGGCATGTTCCTGCGGTTGCGTGGTCGAGACGAGCTCGCGCTGCTGGTGTTATCGGCGGGTTGGGAGATTGGACTCTTCGCCTCACAACTCACGGTGACGATCTGGTGGAAGTTTCCAAGCGACGCCGATCACAAGGAAAGGACATAACTGAAGTCGGTGATTTCGACAAGGCTGTCGCCGAAACCGAAGAACTGCTCGAATTCGTTACGGAACTTGATGGGTTGACCACCGCCGGCGAGCTTCCCGATAGTTGGCCCGGTTTGTGTGATTGGTTGAGCGCATTGGTCGCGCGTTATCTGGGTCCGCGTTCCCTTTTGCCGGTGGATGAGCAGCAGGCAGCAGAAACCATCGACCGGATCCTTCAGCGACTATCGGTGTTAGCTCGGATCGAATCGAAGGTGACACTGACTGTTTTCAGGCGGACGTTTGAGGCGCAGACCGCCGACACTGTCGAACGATACGGAACTTTGGGTGACGGAGTTTTCGTGGGAAGTGTCGAACGCGCTTCGGGTGCCGATTTCGACTTGGTAATCGTTTTGGGTTTGGCCGAAGGTATATCGCCTACACGG
>DGLO01000125.1:0-1458 GCA_002388005.1 Candidatus Neomicrothrix sp. UBA4542 | reverse complement strand
CGATGACTCTGACGCGCGACAGAGGGATGTTGGACTACAGGCGATACCTCGCCGTGCTCGCAGCTTCCACATCAAGCATTCTCACCTATCCCAGGGGAGATTTACGTCGCGGCGAAGGCAACTATCCTTCGAGATGGCTTGACGACACCGTCGCTTCACGTGGAGCACTTTCTCTCGAAGAGGCAATGCAAGACGACGAGCAATCCTGGGCGACCTTGATTCCCTCCTTCGTGTCGGGGGTTCGAACAACAAAGATCCCTGTGTCCCTGAACGAGTTCGATTTACAATATTTGCTGGATTGTTTGGACCAGAACCAGAATTTGGCCGCGACCTCTTTGGGAGCATCGTCACCTTTTGAGCTAGGGCGACAGCTCATCGAAAGCCGAGATAATCAAACATTTAGCCGCTACGACGGAAATCTTGCAGGTGTGGTTACTCGCAAAGGGATTCGGACTGATGTGGTGTCTCCTACTCGACTTCAGGATTGGGCCGATTGTCCGCACAAATACTTCATGCGTCACGTGTTGGCAATACGTGAGCCTGAAAGACCGGAGGACCAAATTCGCGTCTCGGCTCTCGACCGCGGGTCATTGATACATGAGTCAGCCGACCGTTTTTTTCGAGAATTTCTTGAATCGCGATCAACCGATGGCGAACCTGTCACTTACACAGACGCGGACGTCGCAGCGATCGTGAGGCATGGCCAGGAGGTGGCTACCGAACTCGAGACGCGGGGCGCGGTCGGCAGACCCATCTTTTGGGCCCGAGACCGAGAAGCTCTCCTCAACGATTTACGAGGACTACTTATCAACGAACAAAAGCGGGAGATTCGAGGCCGTGTCGTAGCTTCCGAGTTCGGCTTTGGCATCGATGGCGCAAGTGTCGGAGCTATCCGCCGAACCCTGCCTTCGGGGAGAGTAGTCACATTTAGGGGAAGCATAGATCGGGTCGAAATGACCGAAAATGGCGATCTAGTAGTGGTCGACTACAAGACAGGATCTGTTGAACCCTACAAAGGCCTAAGTAGCGGTGAGCCGACTCTCGCCGGAACGAAACTACAACTCCCCATTTACGCTCTCGGTGCCCGTGCAGGGTTCGGGAACGACACCACTCTTGTTCATTCCATGTATTGGTTCACCAGTAACAATCCCGGTCGATGGCAAACAAAAGGCTACGACGTCACCGATCAAGTCTTGTCCGACTTTGATTCAACGATCGACATAATCATTAACGGAATCGAACGTGGGGTGTTCCCTGCCCGACCACAAGAGAACACGTGGAGCGGAGCCGGCAGATGCCCTTACTGCGATCCAGACGGTCTTGGGAGCCGCGAACTGTTGAAACGATGGGAAGCGTTGAAACTCGGTGAAGAATTCGGTCCGGTTGGGGTCCTGTGGGACCCGAAAACAGGTAACACCCCTACGCAGGGCAGCCCCGATGACTGATGTGACCGAACTT
>DGLO01000059.1:33498-34655 GCA_002388005.1 Candidatus Neomicrothrix sp. UBA4542 | reverse complement strand
GCGACCACATTCTTTGGTCCCCAAGAGTTAATTGATCGGGCCTTCGCCTCGTTTGACTCGCAGCCATCCACGTCGGTCCATGCCGCTGTATTGATGACTATCTCTGGCCGGTAGCGAAGCATGATTGAATCGACGGCTTCGGGGCGCGATATGTCGAGGTCTTCGCGACTGAGCACAAGAGTGTCGGCCGCGTCGAATGTGAGAGCGAGGTCTGTCGCTAGTTGTCCATGTCCTCCAGTGATCACCACTTTGAATTCGGTGCTCACTCTGCGGCCTCCAAAAGAGCCTCGCTCAACGTTGGGTAGACGAAGAGGCTCTCGTGGATGTCCTGGACCTTCAGGTTTGCGCTGACCGCTAGAGCGACGACCGATATCAATTCCGCTGCGTGTTGACCGACGATGGACCCTCCGAGGACGTGCCCCGTATTGGGGTCCGAAACAATCTTGACGAACCCGAGGGGGTCATTGTTGATCAGTGCTTTCGCGTTGGATGAAAAAGGAACTTTGGTGACTCTGATCTTTCGTCCAGTAGCGAAGGCTTCTGCTTCTGCGAGGCCTACGTCAGCGATTTCTGGTTCGGTAAAGATCGCCGAAGCTGCCTTGTCGTAGTCGAGGTGGCGGTGTTCTCGTCCCTCGTGCAAGCCCATTATGTGCTCTGCGATCTTGCGACCCTGCATTGAAGCGACCGACGAAAGTGGCAATTTTCCTGAGAGGTCTCCGGCAGCGTAAATGTTGGGAACTGACGATCTGAGGTTGTGGTCGACTTCGATGTAACCGGACTCGTCTACGACTACCTCGGTGTTGGCGAGGCCTAATTCTTGACTGTTGGGTTCTGAGCCGATGGCGAGTAGCGCGTGGGTTCCTTTGGCGGTTCGCCCATCGCTGCAGAAAACTTCTACTGATTTCCCGCTTCGAGTAATTTCTGTCGCTCGAGCCCCTTTTAGTAGCTGAACTCCTCGATCCAGAAAGTTTTGCTCAAGGAGTGCTGCTGCTTCGGGGTCTTTTTGCGGGAGGACCTGTTGCCGACTCACGATGAGAGTCACTTTGGAGCCTAGTGAAGCGAACATGTGGACGAATTCGACACCGGTTACTCCAGAACCGACGACGACTAGGTGGCCTGGGATCTCGTCTGGGGGGTAGGCGTCGCGGGTGGTGAGG
>DGLO01000059.1:21533-33204 GCA_002388005.1 Candidatus Neomicrothrix sp. UBA4542 | reverse complement strand
GTAGGCGTCGCGGGTGGTGAGGACTCGTTCGTTGTCGATTGAAGCCCATTCGGGGATGCGGGGTCGGCTCCCGGTGGCAAGAACTATGGCGTCGGCGGTGAGTTCGACTGGGCCGTCGGCCGTGTCGGCGCACACTTCATGGTGTCCAAGTAACCGCCCGGTTCCTCGATGGATAACCACGCCTTGACTCATAAGTAACTGAGTTACTGATTGCTCTAGGCGCTTCTCAATTCCTTGAATCCGGGCCCGAAGATGGTCTGCGTCGACTTCGGTTTCGACGTTGGCCAATCCCATTCCATCAAGCCGTTGAGCGAATGAGAGCGCCGCGCCGGTGGCGATCATGGATTTGGATGGCACGCAGTCCCGCAAATGGGCAGAACCACCCACGATGTCGCGTTCAATGAGTGTGACATCGGCTCCGAACCTCGCCGCATAGGTGGCTGCATCGTGGCCTGCTGGGCCACCACCTATGACAACAACCCGCTTGTTCGTCATGATCAAAGTGTACGGTGCCGCTCTCGAGTCACTCTTTCAGGTCATGGTGCCCCGACAGGTTCTCTAGGTAATAGTGGGTGAGCAAACGTCGTCAAATTCGGTAATTTCGATGCGATCGCGGTTGGCGTAGGTCACTTGATTCTCTGGGTCGATCCGTAACTTGTATTCGCGGAAAGTCATTTCTAACGCGTCGAAAGCCAAAATTCGTCCCCTCAATGAGTCTCCGAGGTCGAGAATCAGTTTGATGGTTTCTAAGGCTTGGAGGCTGCCGATGACCCCGGGGAGAACTCCGAGTACCCCAGCTTCCGCACACGATGGCGCGAGTTCGGGTGGTGGCGGTACTGGGACATAGTCACGGTAGGTGGGACCTTGGGAAGGGTCGAAGACGGTTACTTGGCCTTCAAATCTGAAGATTGAACCGTGAACTACCGGAATACCAAGTTTGACCGAGGCGTCGTTTAGTAAATATCGGCTGGGGAAGTTGTCCGCTCCGTCGATGACGACGTCCCATCCCGCTATGAGTTCGAGGATGTTGTCGGCACCGAGACGCGTATCGAAGGTAACGACGTCGATGTCGGGGTTCAGTGAGGTAATTGTCTGACGCGCGGAGTCGACCTTGCGTTGTCCTACGCGTCCAGTGTTGTGTATGACTTGACGTTGCAGGTTGGATTCGTCGACTACATCCATGTCGATGATGCCCAGAGTGCCTACGCCGGCGGCGGCGAGGTACATCGCTGCTGGGGATCCGAGGCCTCCTGCCCCTAGGAGAAGCACCTTTGCCTTCAAAAGTTGTTGTTGGCCTTCTTCGCCGATTTCAGGTAGCAAGAGGTGGCGGTGGTAACGGTTTCGTTGTTGCGGGTCTAATGCTTGAGGGGTTTCCCAAGGGCGACCTTCGGACTTCCATTTCGTGAAGCCACCATCCATCGAGACCACTTTGGTGTAGCCAAGTTCGTTCAGTGTTTTCGCGACGAAGGCTGAGCGGGTACCTGCGGCGCAGTAAGCGACAATTTGGGTGTCGCGGTCCGGTATTCGGGTTTCGATTTGGCTCTCAAGGTGTCCGCGTGGAATGTGGGTTGCACCGACGAGAGCGCCTTGTTCGAATTCTTCTGGTTCTCGAACGTCAAGCACCGTGCCGCCGTTTTGGACGAGTTGTGCTGCTTCTGCAGTATCGACTTCTCGGATCTGTTTTCTCGTTGCAGCTAGCAACTCTCGAAAGCTGGTCATTGACTAGCTCCTGGTTAGGGTCGGGTACCAGCGACTCACGGACCCAATTCTACAAATTGACGCGTCTATGACTGTTTCCCGTCTGTTGCCTCTTGATCGTCCGAGTCGTTGGGGAGATTTGAGACTCCGCGGACGACGATGGAGAGAACTTCGCTAATCGATTCGCGGATGACGATGTCGGCGAGATGATCCATTTCGGTGGGCTCGGCGTTGATGATGGCGATCTTTGCTCCTACTCGCTGAGCTGCGGGCACGACTGCTGCGATTGGGTATACCCCTAGTGTTGTGCCGATGGCGATCATCAGGTCACAATTCTGCGCCGCCGCTTCGGCGCGGAGGAGGTCTCGTTGGACTAGGGACTGTCCAAAGGAAATCGTCGCACTCTTGAGTATTCCCCCGCATTCGGGGCAGTCGAGGTCATCTTCGCCTTGCCTGACCCGATTTAGCGCGACCTGCATGTCGTCGCGGTAATCGCACTCCAAACATGCGACTTCTCTTAGTGTTCCGTGAACCTCTACGACTTTCGCCGGAGAGGAGCCCGCGGCGTGGTGGAGTCCATCAACATTTTGGGTCAGCAGGGCAACCATTTTGTTTCGCCGCTCTAGCTGCACGAGTGCCTTGTGGCCGTCGTTGGGGTCGGCTGACCAGGCCCGATTGTCGAGACGGTCGCGCCAGGAAGCCTTTCTGACCTTGGGGTCGGAAATGAAGTTCTGGATGTTGGAGGCTTTCTCGGCTTCTGGGTTCTTGGTCCAAATGCCGTTTGGTCCGCGAAAGTCGGGGATACCTGAGTCAGTTGATATGCCAGCGCCGGTAAGCACCGTGATTCGGTCGCATTCGTCAATCCACCGCGTCAGTTCGCGTACGTTCGCGTCGTGTAAAAGATCGTCACTCATCGAATATTTCCGTTTGGCTCGTATTGGGTTTGGTTCGGACCATTCTGTGCTTCACACCCAATAATCGTTGGTTGTCGCATATCTCACCAACCAGTCGCAATTTCGAGGAGTGTGCGCACACCGAAACCCGTTGCTCCTTTTGTGAACTCTCCTTCTATTTCGTCGGTGGTTACGGGACCCGCAATGTCGAGATGCACCCAGGGTGTGTCTCCGACGAATTCTTGCAAGAAAAGTCCAGCTATGAGTGTTCCGCCGAACCTGCCGGAGCCGATGTTGCTGAGGTCGGCTGTTTGTGAGTCGAGTTGTTTTCTGTATTCGGTTGGGAGCGGCAAGTGCCAGACACGCTCGCCTGCTTGGCGCGCTGCTGTCTGGACCCTGGAGATCGCCTGTTCATCGTTTCCCATGAGGCCCGCGTACTTTTGGCCCAATGCCACTAAACATGCACCTGTCAGCGTGGCCAAATCGATTATTAAGTCAGGTTGGTCTTCTGTGGCGAGGGAGAGTCCGTCCGCGAGAACCAGTCGGCCTTCCGCATCGGTATTCAACACCTCGACAGTCTTTCCGTTTCGTATGTGTAGGACATCTCCGGGTTTCGTTGCGGTAGGACCAGGTTGATTGTCGGTGCAACAGCAGGTACCGATCACGGTGACGTCGGGTGAGTGGGCGGCTATGGCTTTCATCGCGCCGATGACGGCGGCGGCGCCACCCATATCGATCTTCATTTCTTTCATGCCTTCAAATGTTTTGAGGTTGAGCCCGCCTGTGTCGAAGGTGATGCCTTTGCCGACGAGATGCAGCGTGGCGCGACTTTCGCCTTCTGGGCGCCATGTCAGCCGCACAAGACGGGGCTCCTCGGAGGATCCTGCGTTGACTCCGAGAATGCCGCCGCAGCCTTCTTTCGCGAGTCGTTCTCGGTCCCAGAGTTCCACTTCGAGTCCCGATGATTCACCAACTGCGACTGCTTCGTCTGCTAGCTGCGTGGCGGTAAGTGAGCCTCCTGGCCGGTTGACGAGGTCTCGCGTGAGCGCGATTGCCTCCGCAGTCGCGCCTGCCCTTGCTAATACGAGGTCACCGTCAACGCCGTCAGGCGCTACGAGGGTTACTTGGTTGAGTTGCGATGTGGCCTCGGGCGCTCCTTTGAGTTCATCGAACCTGTAGGAAGCGAGGAGGAGCCCTTCGATGACGGCCTGGAGGGCCACTTCGGCTCCCAGCGCGGGGGCTGCTATCAAGGGAAGCAACGTGGTGACTGACTCGAGTTGTGCGCATGCCCGCCAAAGAGCCGACGCCGCTGTTCGGATGTCGGCGGCGCTGAGTTCGTCGGTGCCTAAGCCGATGGCGATAACTAGGGGACTTTGTTCTGGCAGAAGGGCTGCTTGTCCTATCTTTGCCTCGAATCCGCTGGCCGCGAGGAAGTTGTCGCTGACTCCAAGAGTTTCGAGGTCATTTCCGGTGATTGGGCGATCTCGGGCAGCGCTGTCGTCGTCAGCTGCTGATGCGACGACGATGATCGATGAAATTTCCAATGCGTTGGGCATGGTTCTCCTCTCGAGCCGGACCAGTATTCAGGGTTCGCGACTCAGCAGCGAGTCGCCTTCTTGCCAGCGGGCCAGGGTCCATAGAAGGTCGGAAAGCCGATTCAGATACGGCAGCACCTGAGAGTCCTGATGATGCGCGGCGAGACTTTCTCTCTCAGCCCGTCGCACAATTACTCGTGCCCAGTCGAGTCGGGCGGAGAGTTCTGTTTGACCCGGGATGGTGAACTCGGTTGGTGCTTGGAATCGGTCACTGATGTCGTCGATATTCAGTTCCAAAGCGGTGACCATTTCTGTTGTAACACTTGTTACCCCTGGCTCAAGTTTGCTTCGGTTTTCGGGGAGTGTTGCGAGTTCGGCCATGGCTACGTAGAGGTCTCGACACAGTGTTGTAAGGAGCCCGTGTAGTTCAGGGTCGGTAGCGGCTGCCCGAGCAAGACCTATGGCGGCTTGAGCTTCGTCCACCGCTCCATACGCCATTGGCAGCACAGAGGCTTTGTCGACTCGGCCGCCATAGAACAGAGCTGTGGTGCCGTCGTCGCCGGTCTTGGAGTAGATCTTCATTAGGTAGTCAAACTAGTCGGGCCGTGACCTAGACCAAAGGCCGACGTCACATAGGCTCGAGAAGTGACGTTGCGCGGCTATTGGATGCTTACCTCTGATGATCGGTTGATGCACTTTCATGACGCCGTCAGCGAGATGTTTATTGATCTCACGACTCGCCCCGTGGCGATAGCTACGACTCGGGATGGTCAGGGGTGCCTGGTTCTTGAATCAAACGGACATATTCAGGGGTTTGGAACGGCCAGAGTGTTGGGTGATCTGAGGGCACTGAATCTCGTTGCGCCGCCTGTCGACATTGTGGCCTCGCCAACGGGCGTCGGGTACTGGGTGATCGACTTAGAAGGCAGCGTATTCAGCTTCGGCAACGCTGCGTTTCTAGATGGGGTTCCCCAGGTCGCTGAGCGCTCAGCGAGCGCTGTAAGGATTGAACCAACGTCTAGCTCAGATGGTTATTGGATTGTTGACGCGCGTGGCGGGGTACACACCTTTGGTACTGCATCGTTTCATGGCGCTCTAGCCGATCAGCAGTCGGTTGAGGCTGTTCGCATTGTCGATTTCGCGGCTGAGGCAAACGGTCGCGGTTATTTGTTTCTTGATTGCGACGGCCGGGTTTATACCGCAGGCGAGGTTGACTATTTCGGTTCGCCTGCCGATCTTGGTCGAGTAGATGCGGTGGGATTGATTAACAGACCTGGTGGTTATTTGGTCGTCGATGCGAGGGGTGCCGTTACCGCTTTTGGTGACGTCGCCAATCTCGGGTCGCCGGTTGGGTCTGGCGTGACTGTCCTGGCAGTTGGCTGATTCACGCCAGCGGGTGACCGCGGGGCAGCCAGACTTGCTTGACTTCGTCCGCGAAGTAGTACTGGGCGTGTCGCGAAAGTCTCGGGTTGTAATAGGGGTCGTCTTGATTTAATGGGTCCCCCCATCGTTCCTTGAAGAAGTCCTCATCCTCTGGGGGGTGCAAAGTTCCTCGTAGTGCCGATTCTTGATGGTGTAGCGCTGCGTGAGGCTGGTACACGAGGTCATAGCCCAGTTGATGAATTCGCATGGTGAGGTCAACGTCGTTGAACGCGACGCGTAGCCGTTCCTCGAATCCGCCAACTTCCCAAAAAACGTCTGTACGAACCATCAAGCATGCGGCCGTAAGTGCCCACGAATTGCGTGCAATGTTGCCGATGCTGAAATAGCCGCGAGAGTTCGTGTTGACTGCCACTCCCCCGACTCCGACGGTGATTCCTTCGTGTTGAATGCGTCCGTCCGGAAAGCTGAGGCGAGCGCCAACTGCGCCAACTCGTCGTTGCTGCGCGTGACCGATCATGACGTCGATCCAGTCCTGGTCGGTGATTGTGATGTCGCAGTTGAGGAACAGTAGAAGGTCACAATCTATTTGTTCTGCTGCCAAGTTCATCATCCGGGCGTACGAGAACTGATGTGGGTAATCGATGACTGGCCCATCATGTTCGTCCATCCATTTGAGTGTGTCGCAGTCTGTGCTTTCGTTGTTAATGACCATCACTTCAACTTCGGGCCATGAAGTGGACTCTGCGATGCCGCTCACGCATCGCGAGATGAGTTCGTATCGATCCCGAGTTGGAATGATGACTCCTACGCGTGGTCGGCCCGTTACTGGATATCTGACGTTGTAGGTGCCGGGATCAATTCCTTCTTCGATCTTGCCGTCTATACGTCTTCTTTCGAGGGCGGATGTAAGCGCGCGCTGCCCGGCGGCCCAGGCGTCTGATTTTTCGTCTACTCCGCCAGAGGTTGACCCGGGCAAGACTCGCCAGTGGTAGAGGTTTCGGGGTATGTGAACTATTCGGTTGGTGCTTTCGGTGACACGAAGCGCAAGGTCATAATCTTGGGCGCCATCAAAACCGCGCCTCCAACCGCCGATCTTGTTCACCAAATCGCGCCTGAACACCGCGAAGTGGCAGACGTAGTTATATGACAGGTGTAGATCTGGCGACCAGCCGGATTTCGCGTAACTGTGGTCGTAGGACCCGTCGGCAAAGAGTTTGTCTTCGTCTGAATAGAGGAATTCAACCTCTGGGAATTCGTTGATGGCTCGCACCACTTCCGTGAGTGCGTCGGGACGAAGTAGGTCGTCGTGGTCTAGGAGGGCAACGTATTCTCCTTCTGCCACATCAAAAGCGGTATTTGTGGCGTCTGCGATTCCCCCATTTTCATTTCGTTCAACGAACAGGATTCGCGAATCACTTGACGCGAACTTGCCACATAGGGTTCTGATGGCGTCGTCGTCGGAACAGTCGTCGACGAGGCACAGTTGCCAGCGTTCGTAGGTTTGTGTTCGAACCGATGCGACGGTTTCTTTGAGAACATCTAGGGGGGTGTTGTACACGGGGGTCAGAATCGAGATGAGTGGACGGTTCTCTAACTGGGTTCCTGGGTCGGTGTCAGGGTCTGCTTGGGCTTCGATGAGTGACCGTCGATACTGTTTAAGATCCATGCGGTGGCGCCTGCCGGGGCTAGATGAGGTCAACCATTCACTTATTTCCGGTTCGTGAGCTGCTGGGACGACGTCAAGCGCGTTGAGTGCCTCTTGAAGTCCGGTGGCTTCGGCGGCGGGTCGTGCGGGAGATCGTCGCCTGGTGGCAGCGCGCAGTATCGCGGAGCCGATGTCGGAATCGTGGACGATTTCTAGGCCCCATTGGTGCGGGTCGTCGACGTGGCCTACGGCTTGTGGTGTAGCCACAATCGGTATGCCTACTGTTCGAGCGGCTAGCAGTTGGGTCCACGCCGTGGGTCCGATGGTGCGCGGTAAGACAATCATCGACGCTTGTTGGAGCACATCAACAAGAGGGCCGTCTCTTTCAACGATCTCGATGTCGTGAGTGAGGTGGTGCCATGCGCCAAAGTCGCGTTCTGTAACAAGTAGGGGTTGGTTGATGCTTGGGTCGAGAAGCGGCGCTATGTGTTCAATGAAGTACCGAATGGAGGCTAGGTCCGGTTCGCCGAATTCGCGATGGGGTGCGGCGAGAAGAAGAGGCCGAGTGCCCGTTGAGGCGGGGAATCGTATTTGTGGTGGTCGAACGACGTGGATCGCCGCCTGATGGCCAAGTGCCTCAATTAGGTTTCTTTCTGAGTTCGAGCACACCCAAACATCGTCGGCTAGAGAGAGTAACTCTCGGTCACGTTGGCGGCGGAGACTTGCGACGGTGTCACGTCCGGCGTGTTCCGCGTCGGTGACGAGCGTGTCGGGGAGATCGGGTCGCTGGAGCGACAGTAGACATGAGCCATCAACAACGATCCGAGCGTCGGGTTGATGAACGCGGCAAAGAGACGCCGCTCGCTTCGCCGATCCACCTCCGCATAGGACGACAATGTCACTCGCGTTCGTCCTCCACCATTTGGTGGTGTGAAGGCCAGTGGCATTGATTGGGATGCCATAAATATTTTCTGCGCCGTCGAACGGTCCGTGAAGAACGAGGTTGGTCTCTGCATCGCTGTTGGCAAAGCCTTTGCAGATCTGTTCTGTCCTCCAAGCAATCGGGTCTGAACCTGACCTCGGGACCGCATCAAGGAAGACAGTGACAGACCTCTCGGGGGGAGGGTTCATCAGCGACCAAGTTGACGGCGAAGCCAGCGAAGAACTGCTACGAGGTCACGTTCGATTTGTGACATCACGCTGGGCCAGTCAATGCTGCGGGGCAGACGAGCTGGCCCCTGGTCTAGCCGGGCCACCTGCGTTTCTAGTTCGTTGAGTCGACGGTGTTGACGTTGGAGCTCCATTCGACTGGTTGTTGCGTCGGCTAAGGCGCTGTCTCGTTCCTCTTCTAATTGTGTTATCGCAGCCCGCAGCTCGTCGATGTTGCGTTGTGATCGGCGGCGCTGCTGGATCCAGTGACTCGCTTGCCCTTGCTGCAGAGCGATGAGTTGCTGGTTGCGTTCGGTTTCTTGTTCAACAGAACGGTTCGACATCGGTCTACCGAGACGAAGTAACGCTGTTTGTTCCACGACTTCCGCTAGTCGAGCAATCTTTTCTTCGACAGAAAATGCTGTTTGTTGGTTGGGCAGATTTGATGCGGCACGCCACAACTCACGTTGCACATATTGGTCATCCATATCGGTTTCGAGGAGCACGCTTCGACCATGAAGCACTCCGGCGAGGCGATGGAGAGAGGGATCGCTCGTGAGGACGGCAGCAGATTGCTGGATGACGGCACCGAACTGTTCGGGATCGAGGTCGGTTCCAATATCGGTAGCGCTTTGTTCATGGCGGGCAAGTTGCGTCGCGAAGTACGCCTGTTCAGCCGATGGGCCGAGAAGCGAAATAGGAAGTGACCTAGACAGGGCGTGCCGTGCAACCTCGGCAGCGATAACCGCCGAAGGCCTTGTTGTCACGTCTACCAGGATTGATTCGCTGAGAGTTGGAGCAGGGTGGCTTTGTTGCACCAGGCTCGGGGTGAAGTAGCGCGCAGTCAGCGCTACGGCATGGTCCATCGTCATTCCCGCCGATGCGGGGTTGACATAGAAATCGTGTGGTTCGTTGGCGCTGGCGAAGCCCACGACGACGTCTAGTTCGTCTCTGAGTTCCTCAAGATTTTCGGGCACGTTGTTGATCACAGTCGCGGCGTCATAGATCCAAGGTGCGGTCCCTGGTTCTTGAACAAACCAGTGGAGTTCGGTGGGAGCGTTGCGCCAAGCGAGTTCTGCGCCGAGGGCTCGCGTCGCGAGCCAACCGACCGGGTGTCGTTCTTCCGTCGGAAGAATCATTCCCAGGTGCAGAACTTCTCGGCCGGCGGGCGCACTACCAGCGGAAGTGTGTGCGGTCGAACGAGCAGTTGTTGATGATTTGATCGAACCCATCGATGCAGCTCCAACCATCTGTTGATAGTCCGTCTTTGCGATCTTGGGTCATTGTACGCGGGGACATTGCTCGGAAGGTCGCGCGTGGTCGTTAACGGTTCGGATGCCCCGGGGCTCCCTTTTCGTGGGGAACTGGTGGTTGCCATTTTCCGCGCAAGTCTGTTATTCCCTCTCGTTCGGGAGAGGAACCGGGAACTATTCGTAGCGAATGGGACCGTTCCCACGCATCATGAACATGCATACGATCTTGGTCAGTAATTGAGGTGGATAGCAGGTAATCACCTGGGAGAAGTGCAAGTTCTTCCATGATGAAGTCCACATAGCCGCGTCCCGGGCCGACGGTGTTTGTTGTTAGGTGTTGCAGTGCGCTATTGGGTGACGCCAAGTGAACGCCTGTTGCGTGGTGGAGTTTCATTGCAAAGACAGGGTCAGCTACTGCGTTTTCTGCTTCGTACCAAAGTCGAATGATGAGGGTGTTGCCTGACCGCGGCAAGGGATTAGCGAGCCATTGTTCGTCCAGATAGTCGACGTGAAAGATTCGTATATCGCCGCTACCTCGACGAACTTCTATTTCGGTGAGCGAAGTGTCGGTGTGTATCTGATCGTCAGCGGCGTCTCTGAGGTGCTCGGCTTCGGCGGCGTTGACGGCGTCAAGGTACGACCAACATACTTCTGTTGCTTCTCCTGCGGCCATCAGGTTGCCGTGGTCTAACCACCCGACTTCGTCGCACAATCCCTCGACGAGCGGCAAAGAGTGGGACACGAGGACGATGGTGGTTCCCGCTCGGCGGAGCTCATATAGATGTTCGAGGCATTTTCGCTGGAAGGCTTCGTCCCCCACGGCGATTACTTCGTCGATCAGAAGAATTTCGGGTGCGACATGCACGGCGACGGCAAAGCCGAGTCGCACGTACATTCCACTGGACAAGATCTTGACAGGTGCGTCAACGAAGTCGCCAATATCGCTGAACTCGATGATTTCGTCGACCGCTAGGTTCATTTCCTTTCGAGTCAAGCCAAGAATTGCTCCATTTAGGTAGATGTTTTCTCTGCCGCTGAGTTCAGGGTGGAAGCCCGAACCGAGTTCGAGGAGTGCTGATACTCGACCGTCGACTGCGAGATGCCCGCTGGTGGGTTCGTGTATCCCAGCCATGAGTTTGAGCAGTGTGGTTTTGCCGGATCCGTTGTGTCCGATCAGACCGAAGAAGGAGCCGCTCTTTATTTCGAGGGAAATGTCTTGTAGGGCCCAGAACTCTCGAATGGAGCGGTTTCTTCCTTTTCGTACGACGGCCTCTTTCAGCGAGTGAGGGCGGTCGCGATGCACCCGGTAGCGCTTGGACAGGTCGCGAGCTGAGATGATGGCGTTCACATGTCCTCACTCAGTTGCATTGAGCGCCGTGCAAAAAATCGCCAGCCCAGAGTGAAGGTAACGGTGGAGTAGATGACTAAAGCGAGCCATCGGGTCGCGCTCGGCCATTCAACCAAATAAGCCGAATCTCGGGCGGCAGCAACAAACTGGTTGATTGGGTTCCACTCGACGATCTTCCGTATGGGTATACCCCAGTGTCGTTCCGGGATGATGCCAATTGGATAGACGATGGGCACGAGAAAGAAGACGGCGTTGATGACAATTCCGACGAGATATTGCACGTCTCTGTAGTGGGTATTCAACACGCATACAAAAAATCCGATTCCGAGACCAAAGAGCCCTGCCAGCACCAGGACGAGCGGCAGTAACAACGTCGGTAAACCTACGTTGCCTATCAAAACCATGACCAGTAGGAGAACTCCGGCCTCGATAGCGGATTGAACTCCGAGGGCGACGGCGCTACCAAAAATTGCTGTCTCTGGCGGAAAGAAGACTTTTCGTCGGAGGTCGCCTACAGAACTGAGCCAACCCATAGAGCCGTTGATCATGCCGGCGAAAAGCAACCAGATGACCAAACCGGTGAACAAGAAAAGGGCGAAGTTTTGTGTGCCGTTTCCTGCGGGTGGCGGCGAAGCTCGAAAGAAGACTGAGAAGACGAGGCTGTAAACAAGGATGGTTGATAGGGGGCTAAGTAATGACCACGTCCAGCCCAAAAGACTCCTCTTATATCTTGCTTTGAGTTCCCGTCTCGCGAAGTTCCTTACGAG
>DGLO01000059.1:13650-21220 GCA_002388005.1 Candidatus Neomicrothrix sp. UBA4542 | reverse complement strand
GTTCCTTACGAGAGGGGCGTATCTAGAAGCAGAGGCCATGGCGTTGGTGAGCGTCACAGGTTTCATGCCTTTTTGGGCCGCCACCAGGTTTCGTGGTCGCGGTACCAATGGACGGTTGCTTCGAGCCCCGAATGAAGGTCAATTCTTGGTTTCCAACCCAGATCGTGAACCAAGCTCGAGTCCACGGAGTATCGGAAGTCATGCCCCAGTCGGTCGGCGACGCGCTCAATTGCAGAGTCGTCACGATCGCAGAGTTCGATGAGTATTTCCGTCAGTTCTAGATTCGATATCTCATTTCCGGCGCCGATGTTGTAAATCTGTCCAGTCTTTCCCGCTCGGAGAACGGAATCGATAGCGGCACAGTTGTCGTCGACATGAATCCAATCTCGAATGTTGGCGCCATCGCCGTATAGAGGGACCGTCAATCCGTCCAGAAGGTTGGTAATAAAAAGGGGTATCAGCTTTTCGGGGAACTGGAACGGCCCATAGTTATTTGACGAGCGGGTGATGATGACTGGCAAGTTATAGGTGTTGTGATGAGCGAGGGCAATCAGGTCTGAACCAGCTTTTGATGCTGAATAAGGGCTGCTTGGTTCGAGGCGGTCTTTTTCTGAGAATGAACCTTGGGTGAGGGAGCCGTATGTTTCATCGGTGGAGATATGGACGAACCGAGATATTTCGAGTTCATTGGCGACGTCACACATGACGTTGGTGCCCAGACAGTTTGTCGTTATGAAGCGATCGGAACTGTTAAGGGAACGATCAACGTGGCTCTCTGCAGCGAAATGAACAACAGCATTGTGGTTGTCCATGGCGGAGGTCACGAGTTCGCGGTCGCAGATGTCACCTTCGATGAATTGCACACGTGGGCTTTCGGCGAAATCGGTCATCGTGTCTTTGCTACCTGCGTAGGTAAGCGAATCGATGACGGTGATCTCGTCGTCGCTGTTGGCTAACAAAAACCTCACAAAGTTAGAGCCAATAAAGCCGGCGCCGCCGGTGACAAGAACTTTCATTGTGCGATCAGTTTCGTAGACCGTAGTGGGGTCGAACCGCGTCGTTAATCTCGTTTCGAAGAGGGTTCGATTGGTCTCGAGAGGACAGGGTGGGGTCTTTCAATCCCCAGTCGGCTCCAATTTCAGGATCATCCCAAGCCACTCCTAGTTCGTCAGCTGGGTTGTAGTAGTTGTCGACTAGGTAGGTGATGGTCGCGTCGGTCAGGGTCGAAAATCCGTGTGCCACGCCGGGCGGTATGTAGATACCGCGATGTTGGGTTCCATCTAGGTCTGTGTGTTGGGTGGCGCCTTCGGTGGGCGATCCAGATCGCAGGTCATGCAGAACAACGCGGACAGTTCCGAAGGGTACGTACCAGTAGTCGGCTTGGTGGAGGTGATAATGCAAACCTACGATGCATCCGCTTTGTCGGTCTCCTCGGTTGGCCTGAATCATTTCTCGTGAGCCCTGCGGGATCCATTCACGTCGGTACGTCTCGACGAAAAATCCGCGTTCGTCGCCATATACCTCAGGTGTTACGACGTAAACACCTGAAATGTTTTCGGATGCGAGCACCTCAGCCATGTAGATCTAGGGTATTGCTTAGTTCGGGTCGCCGGTCAGCGCGCCTCGAACCGCAGGTGTTCTACGTCGGCTGTGGATACGGTTCGCAGATCACCTAGGTCGGTTTTGACGACAAGTTCGCCGTTGCCGTTTAGATCAACTGCGTGTCCTTCGAGGGTCCGCTTTTCTCGAGAGTGATCAAGGTGGAGGCGTACGCGCCGTCCCAGAGTACTTGAGTGGTGTCGGACTTCTCGTAGGAGGTTTTCGCTGCCTGCTGGTTCTAGCAGGTTCGAATAATGGTTCTCAAAGTGTTGAAGGATGCCGTACGCCAACCGTGGTCGGTCAATGGACGAGTGAGACAGCAAGTCGAGGCTCGAAGCCACTAGTTCCAGTTCGGCCGGTACCTGTCCCCAACCTGTGTTCAGTCCCATGCCTACGACCAGGGCTGAAATCTGCGCGTCGTCGATGAGGGTTTCTGTCAAGATGCCTGCCACCTTGCGATATCCGGGGTCGCCCGGGGTGTCGGTCGAATCATTGACGACGAGGTCGTTGGGCCATTTGATGGTCAGTTTGACCTTCGTGGTGTCACTCACTGCTTTCACTGTGGCGACGGCAAGGGCCGAGGTAACCAGCGACGCTTTCTGCACCGGAAGCGAATTTCGCGGTGGGCGAAGAAGAATGGACATCATTAGAGATGTTCCTGATGGCGCTGTCCAAACGCGGCCTCTTCGGCCTCGACCTTGTGTTTGAAGATCGGCGATGAGCACCTCGCCTTCATTTCCTCCATTTCGCGCAAGTTCGAGTAGGGCGGTGTTTGTGGAGGGAATCTCGGAGATCCAAGTAACGTTTTGGAAGCGAGTTCCCTTCACCGCGTCAAATTGGTGGCTTTCCACAGGCCTGAGCGTACTTACCTCAAAGTGGTGTTATTTCAGAAAGAAAATCGGTTAGATGGGAAGAAGCGTTGGATTGTGGCACGATTGCAGATCGTACGTCCGTGCTCGGAAGGCGAATTTCGTGTTCTCGAAGATTCTGATTGCTAATCGTGGAGAAATAGCTGTACGGGTTATTCGGACGTGCCGCGAGTTGGGTATCACCAGTGTGGCGGTGTATAGCGAACTGGATCGCAATGCGTTGCATGTTCGGCTAGCGGACGAGGCATATGCGCTCGGCGGTGAGACTGCGGCCGATTCGTATTTGAATACTTCGGCCATTCTGGATGTGATCGAGCAGTGCGGGGCTGATGCAGTTCATCCTGGCTATGGGTTCTATAGCGAAAATGCCGACTTTGCTCGGGCCATTACCGAACTTGGTGTGACGTTCATCGGTCCGCCACCCGAGGCCATTGAGGTAATGGGAGACAAGATTTCGGCTCGACTTGCCGCTGAAAAAGTGGGTGTCAAGGGAGTGCCTGGAACCACAGAGATACTTGAGCATCCGGATGAGGTTCGCAGCTTCGGTGCAGAGAATGGTTATCCGGTTGCCATCAAGGCTGCTTACGGAGGTGGCGGTCGTGGAATGAAGGTGGTGTCATCTCCCGAAGATGTCGACGCTGCTTTGGAGTCGGCTCAACGCGAAGCAGAAAGTTTTTTCGGACGCAACGAGTGCTACGTGGAACGTTATTTGACGTGGCCTCGGCACATAGAGATGCAGATCATTGCCGATCAACAGGGCAACGTAGTTTGGCTTGGGGAACGCGACTGTTCTGCGCAGCGACGGCACCAGAAACTTGTTGAAGAAAGCCCGGCACCTAATTTTCCTGAGGATGTCCGGCAAGCGATGGGCGAAGCGGCAGTGGCGGTTGCGAAAGGCTGCGGTTACACCAACGCTGGCACTGTCGAATTTCTGTTTCAAGACGGCGAGTTTTACTACTTGGAGATGAACACCAGGTTGCAGGTGGAACACCCGGTGAGTGAGTTGGTGTCGGGAATCGATCTGGTGAGAGAACAGATACATGTTGCTGCGGGTCGGTCGCTGTCATTTACCCAAGGTGACGTTCACTGCAGCGGTCACGCCATCGAAGTGAGAATTAACGCTGAAGATCCGGCGGGTGGGCGTTTTCTTCCTTCGCCGGGAACAATTACGAGTTTGAAGCTTCCGCAGGGTTTCGGTGTTCGTTGGGACGGCGGGTATGAAGCGGGGGACGCTGTTTCGCAGTTCTACGACAACTTGGTAGGCAAGCTCATTGTGTGGGGATCAAATAGGCAGATCGCTATCGAGCGGATGCGTAGTGCTCTAGTCGAGTTAGAGGTAGGCGGAATTGCAACTACCGCCAGCGCCCATGAAGTCATTTTGGCCAGTCCCGATTTTCAATCCGGTGAGCACAGCACCAAATGGGTTGAGGAATCGCTTGACCTAACGGAGGTCACAGGGAAATCCGAAGTGGTTGAAGGCGACGTCGATCAAGAGGATGCGCTGGTTCGCAAAGATGTCGTTCTTGAGGTGAACGGCAAGCGGTTTGAGGTCGCGGCGTGGGTCCCAGAGTCAGCTGGCGTTACCGTAAGTCAGAAACCCTCGAAAGCTCGTCGTTCGGCTTCTAACACGGGTGGAGCTGGGGCCGGTTCGGGTCAGGTCACTGTTCCTATGCAAGGAACGATTGTCAAGGTCCTCGTCGAAGTCGGACAAGAGGTGAGCGAAGGTGAACCTGTCGTGGTGTTAGAAGCTATGAAAATGGAGAACAACATTAACGCTGATAAGTCGGGGACGGTGAAGGAAGTGAAGGTCGGTCCAGGCGACACAGTTGGTGCAGGCGACGTTGTTGTCGTCATCGATTGATGGTGCCGATGCACTCGTGGGCTATAGCTGCGCCAGACTGGTAAACGTGATTAGCGACGGTATGCCGGGGTTGTGTTGATGAGGGGCATGATGCTTGCCGGTGGCGCGGGAACCCGTTTGTTTCCCTTGAGTCGGGTTTCAAGCAAACAGCTGCAGCCTGTTTATGACAAACCAATGATTTATTACCCGTTGGCGACGCTGATGAGTGCCGGCATCAGGGAGATTCACCTCATCACTACTCCCAATGATCTACCCGCGTTTCGCGAGGCACTGGGTGACGGTCGCCAGTGGGGAGTCGAGCTTTCCTACGGGGTGCAACCAGCGCCCGGCGGGATTGCACAGGCCGTGGTGATTGGCGAGAGCTTCATTGGTGATGAGCCGTTCACCTTGGTCCTGGGTGACAATATTTTTCATGGGCCTATTGGATTGGACGACGAAGTGGCGACTTTCGACCGAGGGGCTGTTATCTGGGGATACCCCGTAGATGATCCGCAGCGCTACGGAGTAATTGAAATCGACCAGGCCGGCGCCGTGCTTTCCATTGAGGAAAAGCCTGACCATCCTCGAAGCGATCTTGCTGTCCCTGGTCTCTACGTTTATGACGGCACCGCTGTGTCTAGAGCTAAAGACCTTCAGCCAAGTGCGCGAGGTGAGTTGGAGATTACTGACCTCAACCTGAGTTTTCTGAATGACGGCGAACTGCGTGCAGTGAAGTTGGGAAGGGACATCACCTGGCTGGATTCAGGCACTCATGAGAGCCTGCTAGATAGCTCCAATTTCATTGCCGCAATTGAGAAACGGCAGGGGTTGAAGGTCGCGTGCCTTGAAGAGGTCGCGTTCCACATGGGTTTCGTTTCGGCCCGTGAGATAGCTCAGACGATCGAAACGATGCCCGGTTCGCCGTATCGCACCTATTGCGAAAGATCGATATTGGGGTGACGGAAAGACGCGTCAGTAGGGCCACTCGTTGGACGCTGGGGATTGTCGCTCTCACCGTGATAATTAGCTTGGGGTTGCCGTTAACTGGCGCGCGTACATTTCTGCGTTCGGACACGGTGTTGCGGTGGGCACCGTGGAACGAAAGTCAGCCGATAGATCTTGAGCTCACGTCCATTCCGGTAGCAGACCCTGTGGATTCTGGGTTCCCAGCGCAAGAATTGTTTCACCGCAGGCTTTTAGATGGTGACGTCGCCATGTGGAATCCGTTTCCGGCGGGCGGCACTCCACTCGCATCAGTTCCCCACCAAGGCCTTTTCGACCCTCTGAATCTCCCGTTTCTTCTGTTGCCGGATCGTGTGGCTCCCGCGTGGATAAAACTTGCGGAATTGTCGGTTGCGATAGCCGGAATGTTCCTGCTGTTGCGCGGACTTGGGGTGTCTCAGGCCGCGTCGCTGGTCTCCGGTTTCGTTTATTCATTCAGTGGATTTCAGACCGTGTGGACTAATTGGCCTCAGAGTCATGTGGGGGCATATTTGCCGTGGCTTCTTTGGGCAGCGGAACGATTGCTGCGTCGACGTGATCTTTCGTCATGCGTAGCGATATCTCTAGTGACAGCCTCAATGTTGCTGGCCGGTTTTCCGGCACTTACTGCTTGGGGAGTCGCTCTGATGCTGGTCTGGCTTCTCTTGCGCTGTTTGACCCAATCTCGATCTGATCGGCGGACGGTTCGTCTAATAGGCGCTGCTGGAGGGTCGGTGGCTTTGGGAGCTGGCTTGGCCGCGTGGCAACTTCTGCCGTTTCTTCATCAGGTAGGCGGAACCGATTTAAGTCATCGTGTGCAGACTTCTGTCGATCACTTGTCGCCGTCGTTAATGGCGACCGCAGCGATACCAACGGCCTTTGGTTCTCACGCTCAAGGGTTTTTCTACGGCGATCGTAACTACATCGAAAGTTCTGTTTTTCTTGGAGCCGGGGCTTTGGTGTTGGTGGTGGCAGCGATTTGTCGGCGACCTTCGCCGTCGGTTTGCCGTTCAACCACCGCTATCACGGGCGGGTTGCTAGCGGTGACGACATTGCTGATCTTTGCTGGAGGGCCTCTTTTAGCTTTGGTACAAAATTTGCCGGTGTTTGAGAGCAATTTCGTTGGCCGGATGCGTTCGATTTGGTTGCTGCTCTTGGCGATCTTGGTCGGGTTGGGCCTGGAGGCAGTCACCTCATCCGACCGGCTTGACGATAGCCAAGTGAGGGGTCGGCTGAGTCAGCTACGTTTCCCGGCATTAGTCGCCGCTTCTGCGATCGCTGTTTTCGGTGTTTGGCACGTGTTGCGACGCGCGGCTGAGGAAGGTCACCTGTCGGCGGTTGTCCGCCCGGTAGTTATCGCTCTCGCTGCGGCGGCCGTTGTAATTGGATGCATCGCGGCGAGGGGTCACACCCAACTAAAGGGCTCTTTGCCCGTGGTGGTAGCTGGAGTGGCGGCTGTTGAAATACTTCTCTTCGTTTCTCCGTTCTGGCCCTCGGAAGTTCCTGAACGTCATTATCCGTCGACGCCCGCTCATGATTTTCTCGCGACTGAAGCCGTCGGGGACCGAGTCGCTACTCACGATTTGGCGTTGTATGCGGGGACCACCACCCATTACGGGATCCGAACGGTCACCGGTCACGTTTTTCATCAGCCCACATGGCGAGATTTGCTAATTGCGGTCGACCCGGAAGCGCTCGATCGCTCTTACACGTTCTCGTTTCTGGAATTTCTTGATGTCGATCGCTTGAAGTCCACCATTTTGGATCGAATGGCTGTTCGTTGGTTGGTGACGCAAGTCGATTTTCCTTTGCCGGGGAGTTCCTTCGAGCTTTCTCAAGGAACCACTGCAACACGGATCGATTCTGGAAGTCCTTTAACGATTGCTGTGAAATCACAACCTGTTCGAGGCATTGAATTCGAGGTAACCGAAGATGTTGTCACGACTGATCTCGCAGCGAGACTGAGAGTAGAAATCGTGGGGCCTGATGGAATGGTTCGAGTGGGCCGTCGTCATGTGCGTGGCTTTCTTCCGGCTGGACGACACTGGGTTCCCGTCGCCGCAGAGGATTTGCCTGTTGGTGGAGAGGCATTGGTGCGATTACGGCTCGATGGTGATGACGGAACCATGTCGGTGCGCACAGATGACTTTGGAGCGCCTGTGTTGCATGGCATGGCCCCTGTATCTGATGGTTTGCGTTTGGCTTACGCCGACGATGTGGCAATTTGGGAGAATCTTGACGCGGTGCAGCGAGTCCGGTTCGCGTCAGACGCGATAGTTGT
>DGLO01000059.1:0-13261 GCA_002388005.1 Candidatus Neomicrothrix sp. UBA4542 | reverse complement strand
TCAGAGCAGTCCAACCATTTAACTGATCCCGAGGGTGCGACCGCTGTTATTCACCAAGTGGACGATCAGATTGACAGTCTCGAGATTTCGTTGACCAGCACGGGTCCTGGGTGGCTTGTTATTGCTGACGCTATGCAAACTGGTTGGTCAGTGACGGTGAACGGTGTGTCGGGCGCTCTGGTCCATGCTGATCATGCTTTGGTAGGAGTGGCGGTTCCAAAGGGATTGAGTGTTGTCACCCTGGTGTATGAGCCCCCGGGTTTGGGGGCTGGGGTCGCGGTGTCGGTGACGTCGCTATTAATGCTGCTGCTGCTTGCGTGGGCGGCCAGCCGAAACCGTGTTCCCGGTCAGCTCTCGTGAGGAGGTTCGACCCGGGAATTCGTTTGGGGCGCAATTGTGAGTTCGATATTGCGGACGCGTCGGAGAACTCTTTCACCTATGACGCGGTTAGATCTCAACAGATCTGCGAGAACTCCTAACATCAACATCTGCACCGCCATTAATAAGCAGACGGCTCCAACAATGAGCGACTGCACGTGGCCCTCTCCCCCGCTGGTGAGGTAGAACCATCCGAAGCGCCCAAAGAGGATCAGGCCGACGACCCCAAATATGGCTGCTGGAATATTGAAGACTCGGAGAGGTTGGTGCATGGCGTATACCCGCGAGATTGTTCCTGCGGACCTTCGGACGTATTGACGCTTCGAGCGAAAGAGTCGTGAAGGTCGAGTTGTTGGATTGACGTTAATGGGTATGTCGGCTACTGCCAGGTCAGAGCGTCCAGCTTGGATGAGAGTTTCGAGGGTATAGGTAAATTGCGAAACTACATTTGCTTGGAGTGCTGCCTCGCGGCTGTACGCCCGAAATCCTGAAGTGACATCAGAGACTTCGGTGGCTGAGGCCTGCCGAACCACCCAGGATCCGATTCGCTGCAACCATTTTTTTAGGGCCGAGAACTCGCTGTGGTTGGCGATGTCTCGCGTACCGATGACGAGGTCTGCGTTTCCCTGGAGAATGGGTTCGACTAAGCGCGGAATGTCGGCCGCCGAGTATTGGTTGTCCGCATCCGTGTTGACGATGACGTCAGCGCCGAGTTGCAGAGACGCATCAAGGCCCGCTTGGAACGCCACCGCGAGGCCCTTGTTTTGGGTGAGTTTGACGACAACGTCTGCGCCGTGCGTTTTCGCTATTTCTGAGGTCGCGTCGGTGGAACCGTCGTCAATGACTAGCCACAGCACTTCGTTGAAGCCGTCAACATTCCGCGGTAAATCGGCCAGGGTTGCCGGCAACGCTGTGGCCTCGTTGAAGCAGGGGATCTGGATGACCAGTCGCACTTCCCCATTGTGGTGGACGAATGGACTAGACACGAGGGCGGGTGATTAATCGTCACCAAAAAATTTTTGACATTGGATGTGGGACAGAACTTATGAGCAACGAAGCTACCTACGAACTTGATGGCCATATCGCGACGATTACCTATAACCGGCCGGAGTCTCTGAACGCCATCAATGGGGCGATGCGGGAGTGCCTAAACGCGGCATGGTTGGAGTTCTATAACGATCCCGATGCATGGGTGGCGATTTTGACCGGTGCTGGAAGAGCATTTTGTGCTGGAGCTGATTTGCGTCCGGGCCAGGGAAATTCGGCTGGCACTTGGTCGGGAAGCTATTTTGAAATTCCTACAATTAACAGCTTTGAAAGCGGTTTGGAGCTTTGGAAACCGACGATTGCCGCTGTCAACGGTGCGTGTATCGGGTATGGCTTGACTGGAGCTATTGCCACCGATTTTCTCTTGGCTTCAGACCGTGCGGTGTTCGGTATGCCGGAAGTCAAGGTGGGAGTGCCAACCATTGTTGGATCTATGAGGATTCCGTCCAAGGTGGCATGGGCAGATGCGATGGAGATCTTGCTCACCGGAGACAACATCGATGCTCATCGAGCAGCCGATATCGGTTTGGCCTGGCGCGTGGTTCCACATGATGACCTCCTCGATGAGGCTCGCTCCCTGGCTGAGCGTCTGTGTCAGGGCGCCCCGCTCGCAGTGCGAGCTGTCAAAGAAGTCGCTACCCGTTCACAGCGAATGGCTTGGAACGAGGCGGTTCGAATGGGTGAAAGCATTCGAAGGATTGTTGGCACCAGCGATGATGCGCAGGAGGGGGTTGAGGCTTTCCGCGAGAAGCGGCCTCCTGAGTGGAAGGGTCGCTAAAGGTTTCGGTGGTGGGCGCCTGTCAAGTACTGCTTTTGGACATGCGAGCAGCCTTTTAGATTTCGAGCACCAGTCGGGCTATTAAGTCGGTCCCAAATGCGGTCAAAATGGCGAGATACAGAAGGCCTGTGGCGGCCATGACCGCGGCGTACTGGCGTTCACGCAGTGCTGCTCGGGTAACCAAGATTAAGACGATGGTCATTAGAGCGCATGCGACCCAGAACCATCCGAGCATCCCTCCGTAACCGTCATCTATCGCGCCTGAAAGGACCGACCACATGCCCGTCGGGAAAAGTAGGAGGCTTACCTCGAGTGGCCAGATTTTTCCGAGCCAGGAGACTTGCTCGAGCAGTGGTTCTCTTCTTAGTCCAGGCTGCACCAAATACCAATGACCTAAGAGCATTGCGTCGGTGACTGCCCCCAGAAATGCCGCGCCAACAAGAATTCGTGCTGTCTGTAGGAGTTCGTTGCCGCCGCCACTAAGACCAGCCGCTATTAATCCAATCAGCCCGATGATGGGAGCACCCAGGTCCCAGCGTGGATCAAATTCTGTGCCTGAGTGATCATCGTGGTGGAGGTTGGGTCCGGTTTCTGTCCAATCAACGTTGGCCTGAGTGAATTCGTGCTGGAGGGTTTTTTCGGCCGAAACTCCGACTCGTCGTCGAACAACTGACAGTGACAGTGTGAAAGCGGCGACCGCTGCAACTCCGATCGAGGCTGCGTCGCGAATCGGATCCGATGCCCAGCCGTAACCAGCGATCGCGGCGAGAGCAGCGATCGCTGAATAGCTTGCCCTTAGCAACCACCCGTATCCAGAGCCAACCTCGCGTCGGCGGGTGGTAACCCAGCAGAACAGGAGTCCGCCGGTCGCCCATTGCAGCAATACTGTTGCCGCGTCAAGCTGCGGACCTGCTGCCATTCTTCGAAGTGTATCTAGGTGATGATCAAAGTTAGGGAGTGGGCAACAGTCCGCGAACGGCCGCGGCCGCTTTGTGGCTTGAGCGGGTAAGGGGACCAGCTTCGACGTGATGTATACCCATTTCGTAACCTTTTTCGGCCCACATTTGAAAGGTCGTCGGTTCTACCCATCGGTGGACGGGTAGGTGTCCACTGGTCGGCCTGAGATATTGGCCAATAGTGACAACGTCCGTCCCTACCGATGCTAGATCTGCGAGAGCGCTCGTCAGTTCGTCATCGGTTTCGCCGAGGCCAACGATTAGGCCGGATTTGGTGATTGATCCGAGGGCTTTGGCTCGCGCGAGGACTGTCAAGCTTCGGGCGTACCCTGCGTTGGGTCGGACGGCGCGTTGCAGTCGGGCGACAGTTTCGAGGTTGTGGTTGAGTACATCTGGCTTTTCGTTGATGAGGGCCTGAAGGGGTTCAGCTTGCCCCCCAAAGTCGGGTATCAGGGTTTCGACGGTTATGTCGGAACTGCAGGATTTGATGGCGCTGACGGTGTCGATAAATCCGATTGCGCCCCCGTCGTCAAGGTCGTCGCGAGCGACCGCGGTAAGCACCACGTGGGACAGACCCATAGTGGTGACCGCTTCCGCGACTCGGTGAGGTTCTTGTTGGTCACGTGGTTTGGGTCGTCGGGTGTCGACTAGGCAGAAGCCGCAGGCGCGGGTGCATCTTGTGCCGTTGATCAAGAAGGTGGCGGTGCCTTCGCCCCAGCATTCGTAGATATTAGGGCATCCTGCTTCTTCGCAAACTGTCGCCAAGTTCATTGGACGTAGCGTTGAACGTACGCGGCGGTATCCGTCGTTCATGTCGAGTCGTGCCTTCATCCAGGGTGGTTTTCTCTGAGTGATCGATAGCCCTTCGGTGACACCCGCATCATCGAGGCGTCGTTGCCGACGTTTGGTGGTTTCGCGACTTTTTTCGTTGACCGCTGAGTCTTCGATTTCGAGGTGTTGGCGGTGATCTTCACCGGAGAGCGTCATCAGATTTGTTTTTGCATTTCGAAACACGACGTGTGCCTGGTCGTGTCCATCGGCGCCCCAGGCGTCAATTGCTCTTTTCGCGACTGCTTTGACCATGGTCTCCATGGACACCTTTAGTCCTTGAGCTTGCAGACTGGTGACCCCTAGATCGCCTATTCCACAGGGAATGATTCGGTCGAACCATGAAAGGTCGGTGCTGACGTTTAGGGCGAAACCGTGCATGGTGCGTCCTCTACGTAGTCGGACACCGATAGCTGCGATCTTTCGGGGAGATGTGCCATTGGGATCGACCCACACCCCTGGATAGCGATCTATGCGACCGCAGTTGGGCAGACCTACGTCTGTAAGTGCAGCGATCAGTATTTCTTCGATTTTGGCGACGTAGGTTCTCGTTTCCGCTATTCCTCCTCCTCGTCTTCCCGGCAAGGAAAGGATGGGATAGCCGGTGAGTTGTCCCGGTCCGTGGTAAGTGATGTCGCCGCCACGGTCTGTTGGCTCGTATGTGGCTCCAATGGAGGTTGGTTCGATCAAAAGGTTTGACAAGTTGGCGTTGGGCCCGCCAGTGAAGACGTGTTGGTGTTCTACGAGTAGAAGGTGGTCGTCGGGACTGCTGTTGAAGAGTTGGCGTTGAAGGTCAAGTGACTCTTGATAGGCGACTCGTCCGAGCCAGCGGACTCGCAGCATCTACAGCTCTACTTCCCAGTCTCGATTTTCGATGGCACCTTTGATGGTTGCGAGGAAGCCAGCAGCGTAACTTCCATCGAAGGCCCGGTGGTCCCAAGCCATCGCTAAGTGACCTACGGAGTGGATGCCGACGCTTTCGTTGCCAAATCGATCGGTTATCACGACGGGGCGTCGTGTTACGCCGTCGGTAGAAAGAACTGCGACTTGAGGCTGGTTGATGATCGCCGCGGTCGTGTAGGTACCGAAAGCTCCGTTATTGGAGATAGTGAACGTACCGCCGCTGATGTCGTCCAAGTTGAGGCGCCGGTTTCGTGCGCCCAATGCCAGGTTGTTGACTGCGAGGCCTAGTGCTTCGAGTCTGAGGCCGTCCGCGTGTCGAACGACGGGAACAATCAATCCGTCGTGATCGAGGTCTACTGCGATCCCTATGTTGATGTCATGATGAACTCTCAGCCCTTCGTCCTCTACTGAAGCGTTGAGGTAGGGCCATTCTTCAAGGGCTTCGACCACTGCGCGAATGATGAAGGGTAGATAGGTGAGGCTGAAGCCGTGTTCAGCTCGCCAGGTTTCCCGATGCGCTGATCTCACCTTCTCGACGTTCTCGTAATCGATTTCCATGACTGTCATTGCGTGGGGAGAGGACTGAGCCGAGCGGGCCATATGGTCAGCGGTGGCCCGTCGGATGCTGTTGAAGGCTACGTAGTGTGATTCGCCGGCGACTCGCTGGTCGGTCTCGGTGTGTGTCGCGGGGTCGGGGGGTGTCGATTCGTCGCGGTGACGTTCGTCAATGAGGTTGAGTACATCGTTTCTGGTGATGCGGCCTCCCCGACCTGTTCCTTGGAGTTGTGTTGCATCAATCCCATGTTCTTTCATCAGGCGCCGAACTACGGGCGATAGGAGGCGGCGGTCGCTGGTCTTGTCTTGAGTATCGCGTCGTTTTGAGGCTTGGTTCGTTCCTGTCGAGGTTGGGTCCGATTGGGGTTTAGCCGGGCTGTCTTTCGCTGAGTTGACGGGTCGGGGGGCAGTGGTTGCTAGTTCACCTTCGACGACTGCTAGGACGGTCCCTACTGGGACTGTCTCCCCTTCCCCTATTTTGAGTTCGATGATGGTTCCGGTGACTGGTGACGGAACCTCAGCGTCAACTTTTTCTGTTGAAACTTCATAAAGCAATTCGTCGACGGTGACCGTGTCGCCAACTTGTTTGAACCAGCGGGTGATTGTGCCTTCTTCTACTGCTTCCCCCAGTTGAGGGAGCTCGATGTCGACAAGAGTCATGGCTCTAGCTGTGGAGCGCTCGCCCGGCGAGGTCTAAGACGGCCTCACCGAATAGTTCTGACAAGGTGGGGTGAGGTTGAATAAATTCGGCGATCTCGTCGATTGTTGCTTCCCAGTTGACCGCTAGGTAGCCCTGGCTGAGTTGTTCCGTCGCCCACGGACCGACAAGGTGAACTCCGAGCAGCTGTCCCGAGCTGCCGTCAGGGCGCCGTTCGGCGACGACTTTGACAAGGCCTTCGGTTTCGTTGACGATCATGGCCCGAGCGTTTCCAGCGAAGCGATGCTGCGCCACGACCACATCATGGCCTGCGTCTAACGCTTGTTCTTCGGTCATGCCGGCGAAAGCAACTTCGGGATGGCAATAAATGGCCCAAGGCACTTTGGCATAGTCAATCGGGGTTGGGTTTTCCCCGAGCATGTCGCGAACGGCGAGCATCGCTTCGGCGAAGCCGATGTGCGCAAGTTGGGGCGTAGCTATCAAGTCGCCAACCGCGTACACCCGCTCTTCGGCAGTGCGACACAGGTCATCCACTTCAACAAAGCCACGTTCGTCAACTCCTATCGAGGTTCCTTCGAGCCCGAGGTGGTCTGGGAAAGGCCTCCTGCCGACACACACGATCACCATTTCCACATCTATGTTTGTCGCGTTGTCAAGATGAACGGTGGTTCCTTTGGCATGGGGAGAGTGGCTCTTGACCACGACGTCGGTCATCGTGGTGATTCCTCTCTTTTTGAATGACCGTTGCAAGGCGGCGGCTACATCGCTGTCGGCGCCGGGGATGAGTTGACTCATTGATTCCAGGATGGTTATCTCAGTTCCAAAGTCGGAGAGCATTGAGGCGAACTCGCAACCAATTGCTCCGCCACCGATAATGGCCGCACTGGTGGGTAGCGCTTCGAGTTCGAGGACTTCGGTCGAAGTCAGGATGATCTCGCCGTCAATTTCAAAACCCGGAATGGTGCGCGGGACAGATCCTGCTGCTAGGAGAACTGAGTCTCCGGTGAGTGTTTGTTCGCTTCCGTCACTGTGTTGCACCCGTACTGTTCTGCTGGGTACCAGTTGACCTGTCCCGGAGAAAACAGTCACTTCTTTGTTTTCTAGGAGTTTGTTCACTCCGCCGAACAGGCGCGCGATGACGGCATCTTTTCGGGATTGTGAGGCTGCGAAGTCGAGTGTCGGTGGCGATGTGAGGACACCAAATTCCCCTGCATGGCTAACGGTGCGGTGCACGTTCGCCGTTTCGAGGAGTTCCTTGGCCGGGATGCACCCGCGATGCAAACAGGTCCCTCCTAGGACGTCTCGTTCGACCAGGCCGACGCTGAGGCCTGATGATGACGCGGATAATGCAGCTGCATATCCTGCTGGTCCTCCACCTACAACTACGAGATCGAAATGGTTTGAAGTCATTCTGAGGCCAATCGTATCCGCGCTAGATGACAGACTCCCCTCAGTTTGGGTGTTGAGTGCGGTGGCGGCCTACACCGCTATGAGGACCTGTGCGGCGAACGCAATGAGGATCACTAGTCCTGTCGCGAGGGTGGCGATGATCAAAGCTCGAGTGTTCACGTCTGCCGAATCTACTGTTCTCACCGCCTCAGACACATAGCCTTTGGATGGTGAGAGCACTCCTTTACAACGCATGGCTGTGCCTGTTGATCATGAGCCTAGGCGCCTGTTCTGGCGATAACGCGTCTGCGGTGCTCGGCGGAGCAATGGTGTCGGTTACGACTCGTGATGTAGTTGTGTCAACGGTTAAGCAGCAAGAGTCGCTTCCTGATGAGGAGTCTGCGTCGCTTGGAATAGTACGGACGGGCGTGCCTGTCTTGTTGACCGTCCTTGAGCGCCCGACTCTGAATGGAGCGACGTTCGACCCTGCTTCGCTGGCGGGAAGAGACGTTCTCTTGTGGTTCTGGGCACCATGGTGAGGAACTTGCAATAGGGAGGCAGCGGCGGTCGCCGCTCTAGCAAAGCAAGGCGGCATCGCCATTGTCGGTATCCCCGGTCGTGATGTGCCTCGGGCATATGAGTTATTTATTGAACGTCACTCGCTCGGTGCCATTCCCCAAATTGAAGATACCGACCAGAGTCTTTGGGATTACTACGGCGTTTCTTCTCAACCTGCATGGATTTTTATTGATCGTGACGGCGGCGTCAACCGTGGACGAGGCCCGATACCTGAAGGTTTGCTCAAATCCGGGACGTAGCGATGGGTGATCCGCTGCACGCTAGGTTCTGAAGATGACTCGCCGTTCTATCAGTCGTGAACGTCTCATTTCGTGCGAGGCACCGATGATTTTCGAGGTCCTGGTGGATCCTTCGAAACACGCCGCGATTGACGGGTCAGGCACTGTGCGAGGCCATGTGGGAGAGCAAAGCCGACTGGCGCTCGGTAGCACGTTCATAATGAAGATGCGATTTGGGATCCCATATCGGATTAAGAGCCGAGTGTACGAATTTGAGGAAGGTCGCTTGATCGCGTGGGGGCACTTTGGCGGTCATAGATGGAGGTACCAGTTGGAACCGGCGGGCGAACGGACACGTGTGACGGAAACGTTCGACTGGTCAACGTCTCGCCTACCACTGGCGATACAAATGTTGGGCTATCCGCGGCGACATGGAGCAAATATGGACCAAACATTGCAGCGGCTTGCGGAGCTAGTTGAGTCAACAAAGTAGTGAAATTCGTGATTGCCACACTGTGTGCCGTGTTGGTAGTCGCTGGTTGTGCAACCACTAGTCCTGTTTCATTTGATGATCACTCGGTTCGCGATTTGTCGGGTCGTATCACTGCGGGTGGAGAAGTTGGTGTGCTTCGTCTAATCCCGGGCGATTGCTTCATCTTGGCTGGCAACGAAATCGAGACCGTGAATGCTGTGCCCTGCGAGGAGGACCACAATGCCGAAGTTTTTGCGGTCTTGGATTTGGTAGACACAGAGTGGCCGGGCACCCAAGTAGTTGCGCAGGTAGCTGAGAACGGTTGCGTTGACCGCTTTCGCGCCGCCACCGGCCATGTGTTTGATCCCGTGCATGTGGCGATAACCGCGTATGCCCCCAGTGAACAATCATGGGACGACGACCGCAAAGTGCTTTGTGTGGTTACAACTCACGATTTGGGTTCGGTTCGCGGGCGAGTTACGAAGTGAGTCTTGACTTACCTATTGAGGGTCCATTATCCAGACATCCTCTTCGAGGAGTTTTTCGAGTTTGCGTTGTAGATCTCCGAGTGTGCGATCGTCGCCGTTTCGAACAAGTACAGCTTCGTCGGCGTGTGTCAGTATCTTGTCGTCGCGTCGACCCATCGTCTTTGCGAATTCCGCGGTGGTTCTGGGCTCCGAAGAATTGACGGTAATAACCGACCGCGCGCCTGCAAGAAGTTCGCTATAGCGTTTTTGAGTCGCGTCGGGCCATCGTCGGTCCATGCCTTCAAATGCGATCACTGCTACATAGGGAACTGCTGCCGCGGCCGCGGCTTCCGCAGCAAGCATCTCAACTCCAAGACCGAGACCTGTCATCACTTGAAGGTCGGGGTGCATTTCTAATTTCGCCCGCAGAAGATCGATAAGACGCCGCCGTACTGACATCGTGGTCGAATTTTCTCCGTACCCGCCCAGTTCCGGTGGTCGATGGCCGAAGATTGCGACTGTGTGAACGCCGTCGTTTGGTCCATTCTCGTTAGCTGAGGTGGAGAGGGGGTCATCTCTCTCAAGTCCTCTGACAATCGCGTCAGTGAAAATGCCCCCTGACTGATGTTCTTGGTGGGCTGCTGCTGTGGTGGCGAGTTGGTCTGCGGCGTCATTTAGGCGGTGACCCGAGTGTCCCTTCACCCATACGAATTCAATATCGCCTCGCGCATTTACAAGCTCGATAAACGGTTCCCATAGATCGCGATTCTTGACGGGTTCTTTTTTCGAGTTCTTCCAGCCCCTTTGAAGCCATCCCTTCCACCATTCTTGGACAAAGCAATTGACCACGTATGTGGAGTCGCTGTGCACACGCAGCGGACCTTCCAGGGCTTGCACAGCCGCGCTTGCCGCGGTGAGTTCCATCCGTTGGTTAGTGGTGTGTGATTCGAATCCCGATGACCATGGTCCCTGGTCCACGACAAAGGCCCAACCGCCGGGGCCTGGATTACCCAGGCACGCGCCATCAGTGAATACGTCCGTCACCATTGCAGTACTTCCTAGCTCACTGGCGTGCCGAAAACATGCACTTCGTACAAAGGATGCCCTTTGAGTGGGAGGATAGACGCATGTTGTTCGATGGTTTCCACGAGCAGACGCCCGACGTCGACCCCGAAGAGACTGATGAGTGGGTGCAATCGTTCGCGGCGGTCGTTGAAGAACGGGGGAAGAATCGAGCTCGATTTCTTATTAGACGTTTGATGACTGCGGCGCGGCAGTTGCAGGTCGATTTTCCAGCGACGGTGTCGTCGCCTTATATCAACACGATCGCTCCAGAGGACGAGCCTTGGTTTCCTGGCGACGAATACATTGAGCGGCGTCTTCGGGCATTCATTCGGTGGAATGCCGTAGCAATGGTGACTCACGCCAATTGGTGGGCGGATGGGATCGGCGGTCATCTAAGTACCTTCGCGAGCTCCGCGGCTTTGTACGACGTCGGGTTTAATCATTTTTGGAGAGGTAAAGAGGATGGGAGGCCTGGAGACCACATCTACATTCAAGGACATGCCGCACCGGGTATTTATGCACGGGCGTATCTCGACGGCCGGTTAGACGACGACGATCTTGACCACTTTCGACGCGAAATTGGCAGGTCGGGGCTGTCGTCTTATCCCCATCCCAGGCTTATGCCAACGTTCTGGGAGTATCCCACGGTATCGATGGGCCTGGGTCCCATGTCAGCGATCTATCAGGCACGTTTCAACCGTTACCTTCATCATCGACGTATCGACGATACATCTGAGTCCAAAGTTTGGGCGTTCGTCGGTGACGGTGAGACTGACGAACCGGAGTCGCTGGGGGCCCTACATCTTGCGGCCCGTGAACGTCTTGACAATTTGATTTTTGTCGTCAATTGCAACCTTCAACGTCTAGATGGGCCAGTTCGTGGGAACGGCAAAATTATTCAAGAGTTGGAAGCAAATTTTCGGGGTTCGGGCTGGAACGTCATCAAGGTGATCTGGGGAGGTCGTTGGGATGAGCTTCTCTCCCGGGACATTGAGGGAGTGTTGGCGAACAAGATGCTCGAAACTGTTGACGGTGAATACCAGCGCTATTCCGTTGAGAGTGGCGCATACATCCGGGAACATTTTTTTGGTCCCGATCCCCGGTTGCGGCAAATGGTTGAGGATCTCTCCGATGAAGATCTTGAGCAGCTACCTCGAGGTGGTCACGACTACAAGAAGCTCTATGCGGCGTATCGGGCCGCGGTTGAGCACGAAGGTAGTCCTACGGTCATTCTCACCAAGACAGTTAAGGGTTGGACCCTTGGCCCGGATCTTGAAGGCAGGAATGCCACCCATCAAATTAAGAAGTTGTCACGGGAGCAGTTGTCAATAATTCGAACCAGGTTGCATCTTGAATCGGAAATTCCTGAAGATTTTGATGCGGATCATCCGCCTTACTACAGGCCCGCCGAAGGATCAGACGAACTGGAGTACTTGCTTGCGCGACGCCGGGAACTAGGAGGGCCACTACCTGCTCGCGACGGTTCATGGCGAAGGAAGTCGCTCCCTCAGCCAAGCCGCAAACCGTTCGAGGAAATGAGTGCTGGTTCGGGTGGCCAGGCTGTTTCCACCACGATGGCCTTTACTCGATTGCTTCGGGCCTTGACCCGAGAAGAGGGGTTCGGTGAGCGGGTGGTGCCAATCATTCCTGACGAAGGCCGGACCTTCGGGATGGATTCGCTTTTCCGAGAAATCGGTATTTATGCAAGCCAAGGCCAGTTGTATGAGCCCGTCGATCATGACCTTCTTCTGTCCTACAGCGAACGGCAAGATGGACAGTTGCTGGAGGAGGGAATCACCGAGGCCGGTGCTTTGGCAAGTTTCACCGCGGCGGCGACGTCGTATGCGACACGCGGGGTGCCAATGGTGCCCTTCTACACGTTCTATTCGATGTTTGGCTTTCAACGGGTCGGAGATGCGATTTGGTCTTTAGCTGACATGAGGGGCCGCGGGTTTCTCATCGGAGCGACTTCAGGTCGTACAACCTTGATGGGGGAAGGTCTCCAACACCAAGACGGCCATTCACTGTTGCTCGCGTCTGCGGTACCGCCATGTCAGGCCTACGACCCAGCGTTCGCGTACGAATTAGGCGTGATTGTTGACGATGGTTTGAAACGAATGTTCGTCGATAACGAGGACATTTTCTATTACCTCGCCGTGTACAACGAAAACTATGAGCAACCTCAAGCGCCACCGGACCTTGATCAGGACGCTCTGCTGGCTGGTCTATACAGATTCGCAGATGCTCCGTTAGGTCATTCTCGTAGCGCGACAATCATTTTTTCAGGTCCGGCACAAGCCGCGGCAAGATCAGCCGTTGAGTTATTAGCCGAAAATCATGACGTGGCTGCGGATTTATGGAGCGCCACTTCTTTCAAAGCTCTCAGAGACGAAGCGCTATCAGCTGAACGTCACAATTTGTTACACCCAGAGGACCCTGTTCGTGTCCCATTTGTCACAAGACAACTCGCGGGGGGAACAGGGCCGGTGGTGGCCGTTACTGATTTCATGAGGTCAGTTCCTGATCAAATTTCTCGATGGGTTGAACGTGACTACGCGTCGTTAGGTACCGACGGATTTGGTCGAAGCGACACGAGGTCGCGTCTAAGGGAACACTTCGAGGTCACAGCAGAGCATGTCGTCATTTGTGTCTTAACGCGTCTGGTTGCTTTAGGTCACTGTGAACCTTCGGCGGTGAGCGCTGCGATTAAGCGTTACGGAATCGTTACCAATCTCACCGATCCTTGGTCGACGGACCTCTATTGAGAGCGAACCTCTAGTGGGATCTCCTCTCTGCTTCACCGGCGATGCCAAAGCTGACGCACTGCTAAACGAAAATTCTTTAGCTTTGTTAATCGGGATGCTGCTTGATCAACAATTTCCGATCGAGCGGGCTTTTCTTTCTCCATTTCGGCTGCAGCAGCGACTCGGCCGACCTTTAGATGCGATTGACTTAGCCAACATCCCTG
>DGLO01000053.1 GCA_002388005.1 Candidatus Neomicrothrix sp. UBA4542 | reverse complement strand
CCGCATCTCAAGAGACTGCCACGATCAGTGCCCAAACCGACGAGAATGTGAACATGACGGTAGGTAACGAGTTCTCCACACAGTGGCGTGTCATAGATGACGCCCGCGTTCTCGCAGCGTCCACTGACCGCCCCTATACGCAACTGTCTGCAGCCTCCGTCGAAGCGTTTCAGCGAGACGGCGTGGTGTTGCTGCGAAACGAATTCTCTTCCTGGGTTGAACCCCTGCGAGATGGACTTGAACGCAACCTCAACAACCCGAAGCAGTTCGCGTTTCCTTGCGATAGCACTCGAAGCCCAGAACGGGGAAGGTTTTTCGACAGTTATTGCAACTGGCAACTAATTCCGGAATATTTACTATTCGTTGTCACTTCCAGTGCGGCATCGATCGCCGCTCAGCTCATGGCAAGTGACACCGCCCAGTTTTTCCACGACCACGCGTTTGCAAAAGAAAAGGGCACCGCAAAAGCAACACCATGGCATCACGACCTTCCCTACTACTGCATAGACGGATCCCAAACCGTGTCGATATACGTCGCTCTTGATAGGACCCCGGTTTCGACAGGCGTCAGGTTTGTTAAGGGTTCCCATCGAAACGGTACGACATACCGACCACGGAACTTCGCTGCCGGTGATGAATACGCCCAACAGGACCCGACGCTTGCGCCGATTCCCGACATCGACCCACACGGCGCCAACATTTTCGTTGAGGCAGTCGAACCGGGAGACGCGCTGTGCTTCGACTTTCGAACCCTTCATGGAACAACTGCCGAAGAGGTGACTGACCGTCGACGAGCGTTTTCGACACGATGGTTGGGTGACGACGTCCGGTACCTTGAACGCCAAGGTGAGACGTCACCACCCCTTGACGACTTGGGGCTGCAATCAGGCGAAGTTATGCGCCACGACTGGTTCCCCGTACTCTGGCCGTCGTCCAACGATTGAGGAATCGACGTGGCTGATCCAATCCAAACACCAGAACGCATGGAGTTGGTTGAACGCATCGCCGCGATCGGACCCCGATTCAGCGAACGAGCAGCGACCCACGATCGAGAAGCATCATTCCCAACTGACAACTGGAACGACCTCGCGAACGAAGGTTTCCTTGGATTGTGCGCTCCCACCGAATTCGGCGGACTTGGCGGCGACTTTGTTACCTACGCCCTGGTGAGCGAAGAATTGGGACGTCACTGCGCGACAACTGCACTCACTTTCAACATGCATACCGCAACCGCCCTCCTCGCCGGATGGATAGCGGACCAACTGGAAGTGAACGACGAACAACAAGCTCACCTCGACCGGACACGGCCCGGGCTGTGGGAAGGAATGTGTCGCGATCATGTCATACACAGTCAGCCTTTCTCCGAAGGACGAACCCCAGGAAGCGGTGCCCCAATCGGTACTTCCGCAAAGGCCGTAGATGGCGGTTATCAGGTAACAGGGACAAAAATCTTTGCTTCGCTCAGCGGGGTCGCCGACATCCACAACGTGGTCGCACTCGTCGAAGGCGACGACCGCACCCGACTGCTAGGAGTACCTGCCGACGCGGAAGGCGTCGAAATTGTCGGAGACTGGGATCCACTGGGGATGCGGGGCACCGATTCACGTGATCTCGTCCTCACCGAAGCCTTCGTACCCGAAGACAACGAAGTGCTCCCTCCGGGAGTGTTCGACGCCATGGCCGGGCGGTTCCCATATTTCTACATGACGTTGAGCTTCACGTATCTGGGGTTAATGCGAGCGATATTGGACCTCACCCGCCAATACCTCCGAGGGGAACTGGGTGTCGAATCCCGGCGTGACAACCATGTCAAACAGGCAGGGTGGGCCGAAATGCAAATGATCTACGACAAAGCCCAATCCCTCACCTACCGGGTGCTGGGCGAAACCACAGTTGACCCAACCAACATTGCTTTGCGACGCGCCTGGACAGCAACGGTCGCGATCATGGAAGGCGCACCAGAAATGGCCTCATTAGCTATTCGAGTCTGCGGCGGCAGATCGATGCTTCGCCCCAACAAACTCGAACAGCACTATCGCGACGCCCGTTGCGGAGCGACCATGTTGCCCTGGAGTGTTGAAGTCAGTTTGGACCGAATCGGCAAACACGACCTATACGACAACTAAAACCGAGGTCACTCTCAAGGCCGCCGCTACCGGCCATTAGGGTTACGCGGTGCGACGTATCCAACATTTCATTGACGGTGAATTAACAGCTGGAACTAGTGGCCGTTCTAGCGACGTGTACGACCCCGCGACCGGTGAGGTACAGGCCCAAGTTGATTTGGCCTCCGCGACTGAAGTTGATCACGTCGTGGCCTCGGCCTCCAAGGCAGCCGATGAATGGGCAGAAAGTTCGCTGACGCAACGAACCCAAATCATGTTTCGCTTTCGCGAACTCCTTGCCTCTCGCACCGACGAACTGGCGCGAGTCATCAGCAGCGAACACGGCAAGGTGGTCTCAGACGCGGCGGGCGAAGTGGCACGAGGACTCGAAAACGTCGAATTTGCTTGCGGTATCGCCCACCACCTCAAAGGCGAAATCAGCGAACAAGTATCCGCCGGGATCGAGGTGTATAGCTTGCGACAACCCCTAGGCGTAGTTGCAGGCGTCACCCCATTTAATTTCCCTGCCATGGTTCCTGCCTGGATGTTTGCCACAGCGATTGCATGTGGCAACGCGTTCATCTGCAAGCCCTCCGAACGAGACCCATCGGCGTCGATGCTGATCGCCGAATGGCTGATCGACGCAGGTCTCCCACCCGGGGTTTTCTCGGTAATCAACGGCGACAAAGAGGCCGTTGACGCCCTCATCGATCACGAAGACGTCGCGGCGATCAGCTTTGTCGGCTCGACACCGATAGCAAGCTATGTCTATGAACGAGGCACTGCCCTCGGCAAACGAGTGCAGGCTTTGGGTGGCGCAAAAAACCACATGCTGGTGTTGCCCGACGCCGACATCGACATGGCAGCCGACGCGGCGGTCAGTGCCGCCTACGGTTCAGCGGGTGAACGGTGCATGGCAATCAGTGCTCTTGTCGCAGTCGGATCTGTCGCCGATGAACTGGTCGAAGCGATCTCTAAGCGAATCCCCGGCGTCAAAATAGCTGCAGGTACCGAACCCGATGCAGAGATGGGGCCCCTCATCACCGGCGAACACTGTGCCCGAGTCGCCGGATATGTTCAACGTGCCCAAGACGACGGGGCGGTCGCTGTAGTTGATGGCAGCGAAGCCGATCTACCCCAGAAGGGCTTCTTCTACGGTCCCACACTGTTGGACCGCGTGACACCGGAGATGGAGTGTTACCGCGACGAAATCTTCGGTCCAGTGTTGAGCGTGGTCCGCGTTGAAACGTTCAAAGAAGCCATTGATCTCATCAACTCAAATCCGTTCGGAAACGGCACAGCCATTTTCACCCGTGATGGGGGAGCCGCCCGTCAGTTTCAACACGAAGTACAAGTGGGGATGGTGGGAATCAACGTACCGATCCCCGTTCCGGTCGCGTACCACTCTTTCGGTGGTTGGAAGTCATCGCTTTTTGGAGACACCCATATGTACGGACCCGAAGGGGTGCGCTTCTACACCCGAGCGAAGGCGGTTACCGCACGTTGGCCAGACCCATCATCCAGCCAGATCGACCTGGGCTTCCCCAGGAACGACTGATCGGAACCTTCAATGCGCACCCAGCTTTACATCAATGGCGAATGGCGCGACAGCGAAAACGGTGCCGAATTCACCGTCTGGAACCCCGCATCAGGTACTGAACTTGCCGACGTCGCGTCAGGCACAGCCGCTGATGCCGTCAGAGCCGTCGACGCGGCAGCGACCGCACAGGTCGCATGGGCCGCCGAACCTCCTCGCGTCCGATCGGAAATCCTACGAGCCTGTTGGAAACATCTGCTCGACCACACCGACGAGTTAGCGGACCTCATTGTCAGCGAGCACGGTAAACCCCGAATCGACGCCGCAGGTGAAGTGGCCTACGCCGCCGAGTTCTTTAGATGGAACGCCGAAGAGACGGTCCGCATTCACGGAACCATCGGTGTCTCGCCCAGCGGAGGAAACAAAATAATCGTCCACCACCCACCTGTCGGGGTTGTGGTGATGGTCACTCCATGGAACTTCCCCGCAGCCATGATCACCCGCAAGGTCGCCCCCGCTTTGGGAGCAGGCAACGGGGTGGTCATCAAACCACCGAAATACGCACCACTGACCGCTCTTCGTGTCGCCGAGCTCCTATCGGAGGCTGGAGTTCCCGACGGCCTGGTCAATGTCGTACCGTCACAGACCGCGAGCACTGTGTTTGATGCGGCCGTCACTCACAAAGCGACCCGCATGGTGTCTTTTACCGGATCGACAGACGTCGGA
>DGLO01000014.1:3523-5527 GCA_002388005.1 Candidatus Neomicrothrix sp. UBA4542 | reverse complement strand
CACATAGGGGGGCCTAGGATCCGCCGCTGCTCAGGCGAGGCTGAGGTAGCAAGTGCAATGATGGAGCCATGACCGATCGTTTCCACGTCAGTCTGACGTTCGACGTTGACACAGTGTCCCTTTGGATGAGCCGACAGGACCGCACAGCGTTCAGCCGGGGCGAGTTCGGCGTTGTTGGCGCCCGACGGATCCTTGAGTTGCTGGCCTCACGGTCGATACATGCCACCTTCTTTGTGCCCGGCTTGACCGCGTCGACATACCCGGATCTTCTAAAGGAAATTGTTGACGGTGGTCACGAGGTGGGCCACCACGGAAACCACCATGAAAATCCGGCACGGCTTGAACGCGACGACGAACGTCGAGTCCTCGAAGAGGGGTTAGCAATCCTTGAGGACATGACCGGTAGACGGCCGGTGGGCTGGCGCTCACCAGGCGGGTACGTGACAAGCAATACCTTCGAGTTTCTCGTTGAGGCCGGATTCTCTTATGACTCGTCACTCATGGGCCACGATGTACGACCGTACTGGTGCAGGTTGAACGACCGATGGGTAAAGGGCGAGGGTGTTGAGTGGGGCGAGGAAGTCGACTTGGTCGAAATGCCCTGGGCTTGGCATCTCGACGACTTCCCCTGGTTTGAGTACGTCCCCCCACAGGGCGGCAATTTGACGCCACCGTCTGCGGTGCTCGAGACATGGCTTGGTGACCTCGACTGGGCCCTCACTCACGAGCCGGGTGGGGTGCTGACTTACACCATGCACCCCCAAGTCATCGGTCGCGGGAACCGAATGCTCATGCTTGAACAACTTCTTGAAGAGATTGACGGGCGCGGCGTGGGGTTCACGACCCTCGAAGACGCAGCCACCAACTGGCGTGCCGCCAATCCGTTTACCTGATTCTCAGACAGGACTAGCACCTTCACTTCGCTGAGACCTTTGGTTGCACGACTTCTCTCAAGACAAATCATTAAAGTTTCCTCTGTGGAGCCTCTGCTTGTTCTAACTATTGGCCAAGCGCCAAGAGATGACATTGAAAAGGAACTCCGCCAAGTTCTAGGCCAACGACCAATTGAAATGCGCGGCGCACTCGACGGTCTATCAGCCGAAGAAATCAACCAGTTCAGTCCAGAGAGCGCCTCGGACACCTTTCACACACGTCTCGCCAACGGTGCCGACGTCATGATCTCCAAAAAGGCCGTCACAGGTCGCCTAGAGGAGATGCTCGCCACGACAGGGAGCCGCCCGGTTGTGGTTGCTTGCACCGGCAAATTTGTCGGACTCTCCAGGCACCAGAACGTGCTTTTCCCTTCGACCATTCTCGAAGGTGTCGTAGACGCTGTCGCTCCCGCCGAGTGCACTTTGGGAGTGTTGGTGCCCTTGGCGGAACAGGTCGAGCCGCTGACTCGACAATGGCATCGATCCAATCGAGAAGTAGTGGTCGCTGCGGTCAAACCCGGTGACAACCCTACCGAAGCAGCTGCGGCACTGGCTGGCGCCGAAGTGGACCTTGTAGTCCTGGACTGCTTCGGTTACGAGACAGCACTTTTGGACCAAGTCCGTGAAACAACCGGGGTGCCAGTCCTTTCAGCTGTGCGATGCACTGCCCATATCGCCTCAGAGCTACTTGGATGACCCGCAACCTGGACGCGACAGACGTTGACGATCTTGCTGTCGGCGCCTGGATCATCGGAACTGGCGGAGGAGGAAGCCCTTACCTCAACCACCTCAACATGCAGCAAATCGCTGCCACCGGAAGACAGTTCGAACTAATCGATCCCGAAGAACTCGACGATGAGGCTCAGGTAGCGGTGGTGTCCACAATGGGTGCGCCGCTGGTGATGCAAGAACGCCTCCAAGATGCGCGAGACGTGGCCCGAGTAGTGGAAATGATGGGGGACTATTTGGGTGCACCGTTCGACGCGGTGATGGCAACAGAAATCGGTGGTTCGAACGCCTTCCAACCGTTAATGGCGTCCGCCCACCTTGGCCTGCCAATCGTTGATGCGGA
>DGLO01000014.1:0-3147 GCA_002388005.1 Candidatus Neomicrothrix sp. UBA4542 | reverse complement strand
GGTCTTCAACCATGGCCCTTAGCGCTGGTTGACCCACGTGGAGTCGAAGCTGTTATCACCAATGTCCCCACGTGGAAGTGGATGGAACGAGCAAGTCGGGCCCTCACCATCGAAACGGGCTCAATGGCCGCAACATGCAAGGCACCGAGAAGTGGCGCTGAGGTCAAACGCTGGGGCGTAGCGAACTCAATGAGTTTCGCAATCAAACTCGGGGCCCGAGTCCGAGAGGCCCGCGTCGCCCACGAGGACCCAGTAGCAGCGATCTGCGCTGCGGCTGAGGGCCGAGTGCTCTTCACCGGCAAGATTGCCGATGTTGATCGACGCACAACAGGCGGATTTCTCCGCGGTACAGCCAAGCTCGACGGGTTAGACGATTACTCCGGACACAACGTCGAACTCGACTTCCAGAATGAATGGCTCATAGCGCGTCTTGGGCATGAGGTCATCGCGACGGTCCCTCACTTAATTTGCTTAGTCGACGCGACTTCAGGTGAAGCTATCGGCACCGAAACGGCTCGATATGGCCAACGAGTTGCTCTCATCGGGATTACCGCCCCGCCACTGTTTTCGAGCCCAGCCGGACTCGAATACGTCGGACCGCGCGCAATGGGATACGACCTTGATCCCGTGGACCCGTGCCGATGAGACGTATCGGCATTGATGTTGGGGGCACGAACACCGATGGAGCATTGCTTGACGGTGTCGAAGTTCTCGAAACCATCAAGACGCCAACCACCGACGATGTGTTAAGCGGCATCCGGACAGTTCTTGAAGGCGTCTCCCATCACGACGTCGGAGCCGTAGTAATCGGCACAACTCAGTTCACCAACGCGGTCGTCCAACGAAGCGGGTTAAACCAGGTGGGGTTCCTTCGCATCGGGTTACCCGCAGGTCGTTCGCTACCGCCACTCGTTGGGTGGCCCCCCGATCTGGCTGAAGTGGTGCGAGGCGAAACATTGATGGTGCGAGGCGGCATCGAATACGACGGACGTCCCTTCGAAGAACTAGACGAACAAGCCGTCATCGAGGCAGCTCGCCGATTTGCCGACGAGGGCAACGAAGCGATAGTGGTCGCGGGCGCGTTCTCACCTATCGATAGGCGCCAAGAAGATCGAGCCGCCGAAATCATTACGGAACACCACCCAGAGGCTCGCGTGACGGTTTCCCACCGACTCGGACAACTCGGCCTGCTGGAAAGAGAAAACGCGGCCGGATTGAACGCGTGCCTACTGGAACTAGCACAATCAGTCATCTCAGCATTCGCGTCAGCGATCGATCAGACCGGTTTCGGAACCGGCACTCGCCTATTTCTGACACAAAACAACGGCACCCTTCTCCAAGTGGAAGAGGCAGTGAAGTATCCGGTCCTCACCTTCGCGTCTGGTCCAACTAACTCCATGAGGGGTGCTGCTGCCCTGGGAGGGGTAAGCGACGGACTTGTTGTCGACGTTGGTGGGACCACAGCAGACTTCGGAGCTCTCGTGTCCGGTTACCCGCGGCAAGCCAACGCAGCAGTCGAAGTCGGTGGAGTACGCACTCTGTTCCAACTCCCCGATGTTCTTTCGATTGGGCTGGGAGGGGGAAGTCGAATCCACCAGAACCCGCTCACACTCGGTCCAGACAGCGTCGGGCAACGGCTATCTACCGAGGGGCTTGCCTTTGGCGGGTCCGTTCCAACGCTCACCGACGCAGCCATAGCAGCCGGGTTGCTGAATATCGACGGCACGTCACGCCCGGATTTACCGAATGCTGATGAAGTTCTTGCTTGCGCCGCAACAATGATTGCGGAGGGTTCTGACCGGATGAAGCTTTCGTCCCGAGAAATTCCTCTGATCGCGGTTGGTGGTGGGGCTTTTGCAGTGTCGGACGCGATGTCGGGGATAAGTGAGGTCGTACGACCCGACTACGGAGACACCGCGAACGCAATCGGGGCTGCTTTAGCTGAGGTCAGCGGCGACGTCGATCGAGTTTTCCAAGATATGGGGCATGATGCCGCAGTCGCGCAAGCCATTCACATAGCAACTGAGGATGCGGTGACTTCGGGGGCCGATCCGGCGTTGGTTGAGGTCATCGAGGTGGAGGACCTGCCGCTTGCTTATCTACCGGGTGATGCTCGCCGCGTTCGAGCTCGAGTAGCTGGCCCTCTCAAATAGGGGTCCTAGGGGACCATTAGGGGTTGTCAACAATCAAGACCCGAAACCGGGGCCGCTCGGGTATTCGCGCATATTCCGAAGCATGTGAGCAGGCCCGTGTGGCCCGTTGATGGCTGCGTCCTCTCCCCAAATCTGTTCCTTCATCCAACCAAAGATCTCGCGGCGTTCGGCCAAATGGGCCAGGCTCTGAGCACGCTGGATCGCCTTCTCAGTCACCGTCGACTCATCGGCGAGTTCTTGCACGATTCCCACTTCGAACGCTTCTTCCCCGGTCCACCGTTTGGCAAATTGAACAGTCTGGTAGAACGCGTTTTGGGGCATTTTGTGACGAAAGATCGCCAATTCGGGAGCAGGCATCGCGATGCCGATCTCAATTTCGTTGGCGCACATCAACCCCCGGTCGACCCTCATGACGCGTTGGTCATGGCTGAGTGCCCACATGAAACCAGCACCGAATGCGTGGCCGTTGATCGCGCCGACCGTAGGCATTGGAAAGGTAATCAACCGCGCTGCGAGAGCCATGAATTCTTCGGCGAAGGGCTCCAAATCCCCGCCTTCGTGAACGTCGTTGCCTGTGAACCATTCCAAATTGAGGCCGTTGGAAAAAAACTTTGGGTCCGACGAAGCGGTCACAAGGGCGTGAGGGCCGTCATTGGCTTCAACATCGTCCAACGCGCCATTGAGGTCGCGGACCAGGTTCGTGGTCCAGCGGTTCTCGCCGTTAGTCAATGTGATCACGCTCACGTCATCGTGGCGTTGGAGGCTAATAAGGTCACTCACCCCGCCCAACGTAGACCGACAACGACTAGCGACGCACCTGGTTGCCGCAACATATACAAACGGGCCCGGTGCCCCAGTAGCCGACCACCATTGGTTGGCTTACCGGGACACCGAGCTGGCGTCTGTGTTGCGGTTAGTCCGCCAGAGTTGGCTATCTCCGCCCCAATTGGTGGTTTACTCCGCCGTCATTGAGGGCGCATTCATCGTTGTTGTC
>DGLO01000106.1 GCA_002388005.1 Candidatus Neomicrothrix sp. UBA4542 | reverse complement strand
GGTAATCCTGAATGCGTTCGTCGTATTCGGGGTCGAATGGCGTCAATGGTTCTAATGCCGTCAACAATAAAAGTGCGAGTCATTGACTCGACACAGGTCGGCGATCAGGAAGTGGCGCGTTTTGAGGTACTAACTGAAGAAGGTGGACCAGCTATTGATCAGGGTCTCCTGTTTCTTGATCGCAATTAACGACTAGGTCAACCACTGAGCAAAGTGAGCCAGAGTTCGTTCTAACGCCACCGATGCCGAGTCTGCTTCGTAGCTTGCGCGTGCATCGCAGTTGAAGCCATGACCTGCGCCGTCGTAGACGTGCACGTTTATCTCAGGCCATCGTTCCGCGATTGTTTGCACGTTTTCTAACGGGATTCCGGCATCATCAGCACCAAAATGAAGCATCAGCGGAACGAGGGGTGGTTCGTCTAGGTGAGGGATGATCTGCCCTCCGTAGTACCCCGATGCGGCCGAGATTTTGTTAGATAAACGCGCTGAGGCGACGTAGCAGATCGAACCGCCCCAGCAGTAGCCAACGATGCCAACTTTGCCAGCGGCTGACACCGCGTCACACGCCGCCTCTACGTCAGCGATGACTTGGTCCATAGTGACATCCTCAAAGGCAATCTTGCGACCGACGTCAATTCCGTCCTGGTCGTACTCCAACTCGACGCCTGGTCGGACGCGATCGAATAACGCTGGAGCGATAGCTAGATATCCCTGCTCGGCATATCCGTCAGTGACATTTCGAATGTGATCGTTAACACCGAAGATTTCTTGGATCACTACTACTGCCCCTTTGGTGGAGCCGTCGGGTTCGGCCTTGTAGGCATTAAGACTGTTGCCGTCGACAGTCGTTAGTTGAACGGTTGTTCCCATGTAGCCCTCCATGTGGCGTTCAGTTGTATTTCTCTGTTGTTGAAACTATTCCAACCCCATGAAGCGTCTCGCGTTGGTGTAAACCACTTCGCTCCGTAGGTCGTTCCGGCCAATTTTTTCAAAGGTTTCATTCAGTTCGGCGAGGGCCCCGGGGTACGTACAGTCGTAATGGGGGTAATCCGAACCCCAGACAACGGTGTGTGCGAGACCCATGTCCGCTAGTTGAGCGAATGCTTCACCTTCTCCCGCTTCCATGGTCACGAAACATTGTTCGGAAAAGATCTCTGTCGGTTCTCGTTTCAGGCGCGGAACTAAATGGCCCATCGATTCTTTGTGTTCGTCGAGACGATCTAACCAATAGGGCAGCCATCCGAGCCCGGATTCGAAAAAGCCGACTCGTAGTCGCGGGTGATCATCCAAGATGCCGCTGGCCACCAGTTCCATGACCGATGCCATCTGTTCAAAGGGATGGCAAACCATGTGCACATAGAACTGATTGCTGTACCGGGTTTTGGCAAAGCTCGTCATTTCTGAGCCGAAGCTGCCGTGAATGGCGACCGTTAGGTCGTGGTCCTCAGCGGCCGACCAAACTCGATCCATCTCCTTGGAGAACAACTCAAGTCCGTTGTAGCGCTCGGGCCGAAATGTAACCCCCATGAGTCCTGCTTCGGCGCACGCTGCTATTTCCGCGACAGCGTGATCAACGGACTGCAAGGGAGTAACACCAACACCAAAGAGACGATTGGGGTTCTCTGATACGAAATCAGCCATCCAACGGTTGTATCCGCGAGCGTTAGCAGCCGCTACGTCAGCGTCTGAGATGTCGCCTGATAGAAGATGGAGCGACGGGAACATCACCGCGGCATCAAGTCCTTCGGCGTCCATCACTTTCAGTCGTTCGGCAGGGTCGTAGCTGCCGGGCACGATGTCATCCCAAGTCACTTCGGTCCCGTATGCGTTCGGAATACACGCTGGCGCGCAACTCATACCTATGCCTTCATCTTCTACGAAGATGCTGTCCAGCTCCCCCACCGGTCGGCATTGCATAACGAGTTCACGAAATTTCGGGTCGGTGTATTCCTGCCAGACCGACGGTGGTTCCGCTATGTGGGCGTCTGCGTCGTAAACCGGAACTGAGCCGGTTGATGCGTATGGTTCTTCTGTAAGTAGTGGTCCACCCATGTGCCCATTCTTGCCGAGAAAGAGTCGTCTTCGCTCACCGAGTGCTGTGAAGCACTCGCAAACCGTGGCTTAGGGAGACAGGCACTACCGACAAGTGGTTCTCGTTGGGAAATAGCTGCCAGTGCAAGCGCAACCCGTCATAGCGTCTGCTGGCCAACTGGTCATGAAATTCCTTCTGAAACGACAGTTCGTCTGTTTCTAAGTCACCTTTGGACATGAAGACATGCGCATGAAGACTTCCCCCTGTCGCGTATCGTTCTCGTTCTTTGTCGAACATGACTTGGTCGTCCCACCAGACGGAAGGACTGGCAAGCAAATAGTGATCGAACATTGCAGAACTTTCGAAGAGCACGTGGACGCCGAACAAGGCGCTGAACGAGTGGCCAACAAAGGTAATTTCGGAAATTCGGTATTGAGACCGCAACAATGGAATCAAGTCAGCTTCAAGCCATTGCCGAAACTGCTCGGCGCCGCCTAGCTGATCACCTGGGACGCGGACGCCTGTGAGGGGCGGGGCGTCGGCTGCAGTCGTAGTGAAGTCCATGGCTCGATGTTGGATGACGTTCTTGTAGGAGGGTTCGTCATGTGCGACGCCTACGACGATGGCTTTGGGGAGCTCTTTTGTGGGGGCGAGCAGGCGGACGGTGTCAACCACTGTCCCGTAGGTCCACATGGCGTCAAAACACAGGTAGAGGGGATGTGATTCGTCTCCTTTTGGGTCATAGGTGGGGGGCATATCGATCCACAGAACGTATTTTCGATCAACGTCAGGGCGCGCGATCCGTTGCGTCGTTGCGAGCCAAGGAGAGTGCGGTGTGGCATTCACGGGCGCAAGTTTGGCCGATGATTCGCGAACGCGCTTGCTCTAAGCCGCTGTTTCACCTAGGAATCCAAGGTCGAAGAAATTGTTTAGAGGGAGAACCGGGTGGCCGTACTCCAATCACATGTCGATACCAACGCCGACTGGTTCATAAAGAACCGCGAGGACATGCTCGAACAATTGGCCATTATCGACGAGCTGCATGAAGAAGCAGCCGCGGGTGGGGGGCCCGCGGCCATGGAGCGGATGCGGAGTCGCGGAAAGATGCCGGTTCGCGAACGCATCCAAATGGTCCTAGATACCGACTCACCGTTTTTCGAAATCAGCTCCCTTGCCGGTTACTGCTCTAACTATGCAGTGGGGGGCGGATTGGTGACGGGGATTGGCGTAATCGAAGGCGTTGAGTGCGTGATTGAAGGCAACGACCCAACGGTGCTTGGCGGCGCCATGACGCATGTGGCGGGACGCAAACTGATGCGAGCTATAGAGATAGCCCGTCAGAATCGCATGCCATACATCCAGTTTGTTGAATCAGCAGGCGGAGATTTGCGTGGAGATGAAGATCCCGATCGACAAATGCTGGAACAACGCGACCACTTTGCCGAATCTGGACGACTGTTTTACGACGTTACGGAATTATCGAAGCTTCGGATTCCATCGATCGCTGTAGTTTTTGGCAGTTCAACTGCTGGCGGCGCGTACCAACCTGGCATGAGCGACTACAACATTTTCGTTCGGAATCAATCGAAGGTGTTCCTCGGTGGCCCGCCGTTGGTAAAGATGGCGACGGGGGAAGACAGTGACGATGAAACCCTTGGTGGGGCGCAGATGCATGCCGAGGTGTCGGGACTCGCCGATTATCTCGCTGAAGACGAAGCTGAAGCGCTCCGCATGTGTCGAGAGGTGGTCAGTCATCTGAATTGGCGAAAGCTTGGACCGGAACCAAGCATGGTTAATGAGGCGCCGCTATATGACTCTGATGAGCTCCTCGCGATGATGCCTCGTGATCTTCAAGCGTTGGTTGATTGTCGCGAGGTGATCGCACGAATCGTTGATGGCTCACGGTTTGAGGAGTTCAAAGCTAGATACGGAACGACACTCATTTGCGGTTGGGCCTCGATTCATGGATACCCGGTGGGCCTTATCGGCAACAACGGCCCTCTATTTAGCGAAAGCAGCGAGAAAGCAACCCAGTTCATTCAACTCTGCAATCAACAAGACATCCCAATTGTCTTCCTACAAAACATCACGGGGTACATGGTCGGCAAAGACTTCGAGCATTCGGGAATCGTGAAGAACGGCTCCAAGATGATCAATGCTGTCTCTAACTCAATGGTGCCTCACGTCACCGTCATACTTGGCAACAGCTACGGAGCTGGCAACTATGGAATGTCAGGTCGCGCGTTCAACACCCGGTTCACTTACCTTTGGCCGACCGCAAAGATCGCGATAATGGGACCCAAACAGATAGCGGGCGTGATGTCGATAGTCCGGCGCGGACAAGCGGCCCGTAAAGGCCTCGAATTCGATGAAGAAGCTGACCGGCAGATCACCGAATCGGTGGAGCATTACCACGAACTCAAATCGCTCGCTCTGTATTCATCTGGGCGCGTCACCGACGACGGAATCATTGACCCTCGCGATACCCGGGACGTCATTGCGTTGTCCTTATCGGCATGCAGCAACAACAAGATTGAAGGCGCTGAAGGTTTCGGCGTCTTCCGGATGTAAGGACACTGCGATGACAATCAGACGCCTACTCGTCGCAAACCGAGGTGAAATTGCCCGCAGGGTTTTCCGAACAGCAAAAGAGATGGGCATATTTACCGTCGCCGTGTATTCCGACGGTGACAGCAACGCTCCATTTGTTAACGACGCCGATCTTGCTGTCGCCCTAAGGGGAACCAGCGCAGCAGATTCCTATCTTGATACCGAGAAAATACTGGAAGCGGCAACGTCGGTTGGGGCAGATGCCATTCACCCCGGGTACGGGTTTCTCTCCGAAAACGCCGCATTCGCTGACGCTGTGACAGCTGCTGGCTTGACCTGGATCGGTCCACCTTCTTCGGCCATAGCCGCAATGGGCGACAAGTTGGCCGCAAAGCGAACGATGACTGATGCAGAGGTGCCGACCTTGCCTTCGGTTGAAATTACTGACTCCTCGGATTTGTCGGAGATCGGTGATGAAATCGGATTTCCGTTATTAGTAAAAGCCAGTGCTGGGGGAGGCGGCAAGGGCATGCGGGTCGTGGCTAACGGTAACGAATTGAGCGATGCGATCGCTGGAGCCCGAAGAGAGGCCCTGGGTGCGTTCGGCAATGACACAGTTTTTCTTGAGCGCTACCTCGAGACACCCCGACACGTTGAAATCCAGGTCTTAGGTGATCAACACGGAACCGTTCTCCATTGTTTCGAGCGAGAGTGTTCGATCCAACGACGACATCAAAAAGTTATTGAAGAGGCCCCTTCACCGGTGTTGACCGATTCGTTGCGACATCGAATGGGAGCTACAGCGGTCGCTGCTGTTGAAGCCATCGGCTACGAGTCCGCGGGAACAGTCGAATTTCTTCTTGACGGCAGCGACGACAGCGCGGAATTTTTCTTTCTCGAAGTCAATACTCGACTTCAAGTAGAACATCCCGTTACCGAGGCAATCACCGGACTCGACCTCGTCCGAGAGCAGATCCGGATCGCTAACGGGGAGGAACTGGGTTACACACAAGCAGACCTTTCCATCGATGGACACTCCATTGAGGCTCGGCTCTACGCAGAGGACCCATCGAACGATTTCTTGCCGGCGACGGGAAGTGTGGATATTTGGCATCCGGCGCCCAACCCAGTGGTTCGGTATGACTCTGGTATAGAAAGTGGTTCAGAGGTCACCGTGGAATTCGATCCGATGTTGGCAAAAGTCATTTCCCATGCGCCGACCCGGGCGGAAGCGGCCTTGAAGTTGGCACTTGCGTTAGAGCGCACACGAATTCACGGGGTAACAAATAACAGAGATTTCTTGGTAGCCACACTGCGAAACGACGAGTTTCTGGCCGGTAATACAACGACGGATTTCATTAACCGAGTCAATATCCCAGGGCAACGCGTGCCGACGGAATGTGAGTTAACGGACGCATCTATCGCTATTGCCCTGATGGCTCAGAAATCCAATCGTTTAAAGGCAACTGCGCTCAAATTCATGCCATCGGGGTTTCGCAACAGTTCCATGCCTAGTCAACAGATGGTGTTGATTCAGGGGGAAAACGAGATCGCGGTTAATTACCGTCACCTACGCGACGACTCGTTCGAGGTTCGCATAGGGGAAGAGGGGGAGCCACGTTCGGCGAAACTTTTATCGTCAGTCGCCGATCGTTTCGAAATTCAGCTCGACGACGTTCGTGCCAGCGGTTACGCCTCCAAGTTCGGAAATCGTTGGTGTGTCGATATTCCCGCGGGGAGTCTTGTTTTCGTCGAAAAGAGCCGCTTTCCCGAAGCCGAAGTTACCGAAGTAGAAGGCGGTTTGACCGCCCCGATGCCCGGGAAGATCTTAGCTATCGAAGTAGCTGAGGGAGACTCGGTGAATGCTGGCCAACTGCTGGTTCTCATGGAGGCAATGAAGATGGAGCACCAAATTGTGGCTGCGTTCGACGGCGCTGTGGCAGAGGTTCGTATTGCAGTCGGAGACCAAGTCGACAATGGCGAACTGCTCGTGATCATTTCCGTCAACGAAGAATGACCGTTTGATCCACGAGTCTCATAGAACGGATCTCACCTCCGGCAATCACCATCGATTCAGCCGCCGTTGGTCGATCATGGACACTTATGTATTTCCGTCGAACCCACCTAAAAAACGCGCCATTTTGTGAGGTTCATCTACGAGGGGACGAGGTCGATTAGGCCAGTAACCGGACGGGTCGCCGTTCTCGATATGGACCGCGCTCTGGGTCCAGCTTTCTCCACCGCGAACGGTTCTCACGTCAGCAGCTAGGTAGCGCAGAGCGATGCCGCATCTACGGCGGTTACTTGAGTTGGGAACAGAACCGTGAAGGAGCAGATCGGTATGCAGAGACACCTGTCCGGCGTTGAGTTCGTTTGAGACAAGGGTGTCGTATGTCTCGTGATCTACGACGCGTCGATTGAGAACTACCGATCCGTCTAAAGGAAGTTCAGCATGTCGGAGGTCACCAATGAGGTGGCTACCGGGAACAAAATGCATCGCCGAGTTCTCTCGGTCGACATCGTCGACAGCTAACCAAATGGTGACAGATTTCGTTGGAGTAAAAGGCCAATAGTTCGCGTCTTGGTGAAGTGGTACTTCCATGCCGTCGCCGGGGAGCTTGCAGAACATGTGTGTGCTCCAACACACGACTTCGGAGCCGAGAATGTCCGTCACGTAGCGGACGAAGATTGGTGTGTGAATTAAGTCCCATAGGGGGCCGCACACTTGGTGGTACTGATTGATTGAATAGCTGTTCCGCCGATCATTCGCCGATATGACTTCCTCGATGAGCCAATCCAGATAGTGGCGAAGTTCGACTATTTCGTCGTGCTCTAAACCTGGCAGCCCTGTGAGATACCCGGTGCGGTTGAACTGTTCAATCTGCTCTGCACGCAGAACGTTGAGAACCTCAGGGTTCGACGGATGGAACGCCAGTTGGCGCTCGCTGTCACCAAACCGAAAAACGTCCTCCCCGCGCATGCTGTCACCATACGCCTTTCGCTGCGAGTCCGAACAGTTTCGGTTTCATTCTCGGGTGCCAAAGACAAGAGGGCTAACCAGAAAGACAGTCGGCGAGCGGTGAGAGGTCGTGGCTGGCTGTTCTCGCATCGGAGGGTTCGAGGGTTCGCTGGGGTAGGCAACGGCGAACAGCGCTACTTGGCACGCGTACATAACTAGGGCAATCCACCAAACGATGCGCATATTGCTCAAGGCCTCTGTTGGACCGTCTGGGCGTCCGACTACACCGATCGCGACGGCTACACCAACCGCAACGGCCAACTGGAAAACGGTAGTCCGACCGGCACCGGCCATCCCGAAGCGGGCTGGCTGCACATCACGCATGGAGGCACCAACCAGCATTGAGAAGCTACAACCCGCAGCCGCGCCCATAACGAGATTTGCGAATAGCAACCCGCCGAGGAAGTTGGGTGTCGTTCCCGTGAAGGCGAGATGCAGCAGACAGGCAAACACACCAAATATCCCGCCCACCATGAGGATGGGGCGATGGCCTATACGTCCGGCCAAGCGTCCATTCGTTACCGAAAGGGCGCTTGAGAGCAGCGGGCCGGGAGCAATCGCAAAACCCGATTTCAGGACTGACCAACCCCACACCCGTTGAAGATATTCAGGTAGGACAATTAGCCAGCTGAAGAAGGCAACCAAGAAAAACACCGAGCCGATGTTGGCAACGGTGTAGGACCGAAGCCTGAACAGCTTGAGGTCAAACAACGGCTCAGGATGGATACGGGACCTCACCACGAAGGCCAGAAAAAAAACCACACCAATTAGGCACGAGATAAGAGTTGCTGGCGACATCCAACCCCAGTCGCGTCCTTGCACCACCGCCAGAAGTAACACCCCAACTCCCACCGATGCGAGAGGCACACTCAATAGGTCAACCCGCGGACTAACACCCTCCCCGACACTCTCCTCAATCCATCGGCGACCGGCCACAAACGCCCACACAGCGACGGGAACGTTCACTAGAAATACCGCCCGCCAACCGAACCCCTGAATCAGCAAGGCACCAAGCGACGGGGCTAAAGCGGCAGCAAGCCCAGCGACAGCACCCCAAATACCGATAGCGGCCTGTTGGCGATCTCTAGGAAACGCACTGAGCAACAGAGCTAATCCAGCTGGATATTGGCAAGCTCCGCCGACGGACTGCAGTATTCGGGCCCCGATAAGAAACGACGCTGACGGGGCAAATCCTGACAGCAACGAACCCACAGCGAACCCGACAAGCCCGACAAGAAAAACCCGCTTGCGCCCATACCGATCGGCTAGCCATCCAGCTGGAAGGAGGAGAGAAGCAACCCCCAGGTTGTAGCCAGTGATCACCCATGAAAGAGTCGCAGCCGAAGCGGACGGGAAAGCTTGAGCAAGTTCATCGCGCGCCACAGAAATGATGGTGATCTCCATCGCGACCATGAAGCCGACGAGAGAGGTCACCAAAAGCGTCCGATTAGCCTTAGCTTGAGCGTTGGGATCCACAGCGAAGACGTCTACAACCCGGCGGCGGCGCGATCGGCGGCGATGGCCGCGTCCATTGTGGCCAGAAGATCTCCTCGCAAACTACGCACAGTTGATGCGTAAGCAGTTTCATCGAGTTCTTCAGCAAAACCTTGCGCCACCTCTAACGCCCGCTTCACCACTTGATCCCGAGACGTCACTTCATCAAGGAAGCCCGCGTCGACGGCGCCCGGTCCGTCAACGATTTGGGCGTTAACTACAGAAACTTGGAGATGTCTCTTGGACAGTCTTTCCGAAGCAATGAGCAACGCCCACCTAGGCAAGGTCAACGCAATCGCCACTTCATTAAGCCCGATTTTCACCGGGCCGTCGACCCCAACTCGGTAATCACACCCGCACAGCATGAGGGCGCCAGCGGCAACAGCGTGACCAGTGCAGGCAGCGACGACGGGAACCGACGCCCCATATGCCTGTCGAATTAGAGCACCTCCAGCGCTCACCATTTCGCTAATTGCTGCGCGGTCACCAGAGTTAATGACGTCAAGATCGAAGCCAGCGAAAAAGACTTTCTGATTTCCCGCAACAACAATCGCCCCAACTCCGGGATCGGACTCAGCTTCTGCTATCTCTTGACTGATTGCCAGCAATAATGAAGACGAAAACGCGTTCGCTCGACCATCATCAACCGAAATGCATAGGACGTTGCCTATGCGTTCACTGGTAAGTGACGAATTGGACATAGCGGGGACCGTAGTTGCACACCCAGCTTCTTGCAGGCTCCTTGGGTCACTATTCGGTACCGAACCTTTGTGTCACTAGGCTGGGGCGATGCCAACACCGATCAGCGAAGTTGATATCCCGGTGATTTCGACCGAACAGCCCGCCTCGGAATCCGAACGACGCGAGAGCCTTCGTCAGCTAACAGAAGGCCATTGGATCGCTCGGGCTGACCTCGGATATGTAATAGCTACTCACGATGACTGTGCGGCCATGTTGCGTGATCGGCGCTGGTTTAGCGCGCTCTCTCTCATCGCTGAAACCCAAAACTATGAGAACCCCGAGTGGTCCAAACGAGACCGAAAAAGCATCCTGTCCACCGAAGGGGACGACCACCAAAGAATCCGTCGCATCGTAAGTTCTGCCTTCACCCCAAAGTCGGCGGATCGCCTGCGTCCCTTTATGCGCGACGTGGTAAACGAGTTATTAGATCCCGTTTGTGAACGTGGCGAATCCGAATTCGTGGCTGATGTTTGTGAGCCCTACCCAATACCAATCATTTGCGAATTGCTGGGTGCCCCTCGCGAAGATTGGGAGCTGTTCAGTCGATTAGCCGTCGATATTTTTCGCGTGTTCAACGGGAACCTTGCCAAGGATGGTCCAAAAATCATCGCGGCGGGTGAAGAAATGGACGCCTACATGCTCAATCTCATTTCCGAGAGGCGTTCGCAGCCTCGCGACGATCTACTCAGCGACCTAATAGCGGCAGAAGAAGAGGGAGATCGCCTTTCTACCGACGAGTTACTTTCGATGGCGAATGCTCTACTGCTGGCAGGTACCGACACCACAAGAAACCAATTGGGCTGTGCTGTGGCGTTGTTCGCCCAACACCCTGAGCAGTTCGAACTTCTTCGCGATGATCCCGAACTGGCTCCTGGAGCTGTAGAGGAAGTCATGCGTTATCTCGGGGCCGTACGCGGAACGGCTCGGTACGCCAGCGAGGACATCACCTATAAAGACGTGCTCTTTCCAAAGGGCACGTTGATCTTCCCGAATTTCGTGGCCGCAAATCACGACAGCGAAAAATTTGCGAATCCAACAAAGTTTGACATCACGAGGGAACCAGGGATTCCACATTTGACATTTGGCAGCGGAGCCCACTTTTGTTTAGGGGCCTTCCTAGCGCGCGCTGAACTTCAAGAAGCGTTCATGGTTGTTGCACGCCGATTACCGGGTCTCACGCTGAACGGTGAGATTTCGTGGAAGCCAATGCAAAACGGAATCTGGGGGCCGGAGAGTCTTCCAATAGCGTTCCTGGAGGGCCACTAAAGAGCGGCATTCGTGATGTTCGCCGTCAAGGTGCGCTAATGGGAGTGACAGCCACCACCGCAACACGAATCGCGTCCCGTCCAAGACGAGACGTCACCTGAGGGGGCTGCTGAGGTAGCCGCACCAACGGAGGCGAAAGTAGATAGTCGGCGCTTCGCCCCAAGGTGCCCAGCTGGACATATCGCCGGGTCCGCGGATTGTGCCATCGGACGACGCCGGTCGAAGGTTTCGTCGCATGTGTGACAGTGGTAGGAGTACATCGGCACGAAGACGATCGTAGGGTGCAAGGGTGAAGCGCGCCAACGGGGCGTCGACATTTGCGGGAGCGCTAGGTGAAGGACAGGTCAAATCCCAGCGCGGGTGAAGATTTCTCCCGTCGAGGTGCTGCCCAATTCCCTTCCGTTTTCGCAGTGGCCCCAGTGGACGAAATGAGTTGGGCCAGGGTGATTCTCGTCACTCTTGCAGGAGTTGTTTCTCACACTTTCGGGCGCGGCACTATGCCATTGCTGCTTCCGGCCATCGCGGACGACCTTGGTTTAAGCGCGACTACCTCAGGTGCGACAGGGTCGGTCAACATGGCTGCTTACCTATGTGGGGTTATCGCGGTTACCTATCTAGCGAGCCGATTCGCCCCTGCTCCGTTGTTGAAATTCGGTTTGTGGATAACCACGACCGGGTTAGTTGTGCTCGGCACTGCTCAAACCACCTGGCAGGTCATGATTGGAACGGGGTTAGCTGGTTTAGGCGGAGCAGGTGTCTGGTTGACGATGCCGGTGATTGCAACCGCGGGGGTTCCTGCAGCCCAAAGGGGCGCGGTGATGGGTTCCCTGACTGCAACCATGGGAGTGGCTTCAATTGTTGTCCCGTTCACTACTTCTGGTCTCCGCGCCATCGTCAACGATGCCGGAGCGTGGCGCGAGATCTGGCTACTCGAAACAGTGGCAGCCGCACTGATTCTCATGGTCCTTTACATGGTGCTACGCGACGACGCCTCACCTCGGCTTCCATCAGGATCTGGCATTACAGCTGTCACGCGGCTACAGGGCTGGAAAACGGCTGTGTTCTTCTACATGGCATTTGCCTTCATCGCTGCTTCGTGGTTTCAGTTCTTCGGTTTATCTCTCGAAAATGACCACAACATGTCGCGAGAATTCACAACCCACATGTGGGCGCTAATGGGTGCCGGAGGAGTGATTGGTGCTGTCATGTTCGGCTGGCTCAGTGATCGCCTAGGACGACCTCGCACCATGTGTCTGGTTACCGCGTCCGGCGCAACAACCTGCCTTCTCGTGCTTGTGGGGGAACCATGGGCTGCAGCGCTCGCCGCAGCAATCTACGGAGTTAGTGCGATGGCAATACCGCCGTTAACCGCGGCTTTCGTCCGTGACCAGGTCGAGGAGCGAGACTTCACTCCGGTATTCGGAGCAATGACGATTTTTTATGGACCGGCCTCGGTTGCTGGGCCGATTACCGGTGGGGTGTTAGCCGATATCACCGGCTCGTACCAGCTCACTTATATTGTTCTAGCGGTGACCTTCGCATTTGCTGCTCTTGCCGCATGGCACCTACCCCGAGTCGAGAACGACGGCTAAACACCGCCCGAATCGTCGTGAATGCAACCCCTGTCGCGCCCGGCGCCGATTCTTCGTAGGATCTTCCTGTGAAATTCGGTGAAGAGACACTCCCTAGTTGGCCGGTTGGCTCCACAACACCGGATGGAAGCCCCAACGTCTTGATTGTGGTATTCGACGACGTCGGGTTCTCCGATTTCGGATGCTACGGGTCCCCTATTTCAACTCCGACAATCGACCGGCTCGCCGACAATGGTCTTCGCTATACGGGCTTTCACACCACGGCAATGTGTTCGACAACGCGCGCCGCGTTACTCACAGGACGCAACCATCACTCCGTTGGAGTCGGCTGCCTCGCGAACTTCGATAGCGGCTTCCCCGGTTACAGAGGGAAAATCAGTCCCGATGCCGCCACTCTCGCTGAAATGTTGCGCCCATACGGCTACAGGAATTACATGATCGGGAAGTGGCATGTCACTCCTCTAACTGAATCCGGACCTACCGGACCATTCGACGGTTGGCCTCTCGGTCGAGGCTTCGACCGCTTTTACGGATTTCTAGACGCTGAAACGGATCAATACTCTCCAGAGCTGATTAGCGACAACAGTCACATCGCGCCGCCTGGAACCTTTGCGACGGGTTATCACCTCACCGAAGATCTCTTTGACCGCGCAATCCAATTTATTGCCTCACATGAAGCAAGCATTCCCGACCAGCCGTGGATGACCTTGATCGGGCTCGGGGCGTGTCACGCTCCTCACCAAGCCCCGCAAGAACTCATCGCCCATTATGACAACGTGTTCAGGCGCGGTTGGGACACGGAGCGCTCCGAGCGACTCGCCCGACAGATCGAATTAGGCATCGTGCCCGAGGGAACCCAGTTACCCCCTAGGAATGACTTCGTGGAGGCTTGGGGAGAACTTGACGACACCACTCAACAAGTAGCTACCCGACTCCAGGCTGCATATGCCGCGATGCTTCACCATGCCGACCAACACCTCGAGCGACTCATGGACCATCTTGAGCGTTCAGGCCAAATCGATAACACCCTGATCATGGTTTTGTCGGATAACGGAGCAAGCCAGGAGGGCGGTCCCCTTGGCTTCGTTAACGCAATGGGGCCTTACAACGGTCTCCCCGAAACCATCGAAACCAAATTTGATCGCATCGACGACATCGGCGGACCCGATACTCATAGCAATTTTCCCTGGGGCTGGTCAATGGCCGCCAACACGCCACTGCGCCGATACAAGCAAAACACTCACGGCGGCGGCGTGAGAGACCCTTTAGTTGTTCACTGGCCACAGCAGGTCAATCAGCCAGGTCTTCGAGGACAGTTTTGTCACGCGTGTGACATTGTTCCAACCATCCTTGACTGCGTAGGAGTGGCGGCCCCCGAAGCTGTTAACGGTGTCCC
>DGLO01000021.1 GCA_002388005.1 Candidatus Neomicrothrix sp. UBA4542 | reverse complement strand
AGCGAGACGTTTCATCACGATGGGACACTCTTTTGGTGGCGCGCCTGCTTTACAGGCCGCCGTCATTCTTGAGGAACATTGTGCGGGAGTGATTACGTTGGCTACACAATCTGCTGGTTGTGAACCCGCTGAAGACCTAGCTGCCCGAGTTCCGATTATTTTGTTCCACGGTGACAAAGACGAGATTTTGCCGCTCCAAGCCAGCGAACTCGTGCGCATGATTGTGGGTGGAGGAGAGTTCGTTCCTCTCCCCGGAGTAGGTCATCTTTTGGCAGAAGCAGGAGATGTGCTGAGACAACGTCTGAGGGAGTGGATCCCCGAAAAGTTCAATGAACACGCTAACAATGATCGATGATTTACCTGACGACCCAACACAGCTGACAGCTGAATCCCTGACTCAGCTTTTTCGCGACGGCGGGTTAGCACCGTCCAACCCCGAAGTAGAAGTCGAAAGGGTCACCGCGGAACCACTTGCCGAGGGGAGCGCCTTTCTGGGAAGTCTCGCGAGACTCAACATCACCTGGGCTAATAAAGACACCGCCCTTCCGAATCGTTTCGTCGCAAAACTGCCAACTCGTGATCCTGGCGGCAGGACTGTCGGCAAAATGTTGAATGTTTGGGTACGTGAAGCACAGTTTTATGCTCGCCTAGCCCCCCTCGTGGCTACTCCCGTACCAACCTGTCGAGCGAATTTCATCAGCGACGATCATGCGATTCTCGTGCTGGACGACTTGTATCCGGCCTCTGTGGGTGACCAGTTGGTAGGCGCTTCGTCGGATCAGGCACACGCGGCAGTGGAAGCGTTGGCGCAACTACACGCCCCGTTTTGGGGTCAACCACGCACTCCGGATCTGGAGTGGGTTCCAGGCCTCGACACCCCTGGAACATCGGAGGTCCTCGGATCAGCCATGGCCGCCTCGCTCCCCCGTTTTGTTGAACGTTTTGGTGATGTCTTGCCTGATACGGGCTTGCGGTGGTTGCACGACTTTGTGCCTCAGCTGAACCAATGGAGAATGGACTTGTTGTCGAAGCCGCTCACGATTGCCCACGCCGATTATCGATTAGACAACATGCTTTTTGGGCTTAACGGAGACATCACGGTCATTGACTGGCAAACCGCGATGTTTACTGGTGGCGCGACTGATCTTTCGTTTTTTTTGGCCACCAATCTCGAAGTCAACTTGCGGCGTTCCCTGGAATCAGAACTCGTCTCCGTTTATATCGACACGTTGATAGCGCATGGGGTTGATGCTTCCGCGACCGAACACGTTCGTGAGGATTATGAACACGCTCATTTGTGGTGGATGGGTATGTTGGCAAACAATCTGTCCAGTATCGAAACACCCGACGATCGCAGTAAAAGCCTTTTCGAGGCCATGCTGACCCGCCTATACAGCGCCGCTGTAGACGCCGACAGCGGTCGATTTTGTAGGTGAGCTTTCCAAAGCTAACGCTGCTAGTCAGTCGGTTGGCGCTTGCCGAATCCCTTGAAGGTATCTCCGATGGAAGTAGCAACTGAAGCCAAGTTCGAGCGCCCATCTAGGAGACGCGGAGCCTTGGACTGAAGGTCGCTCACCGTCCAGCGTCCATCGGTCGCCAAAATGTCGTCTTCTGCTAACGACCAACCTCCGTACAACCCCACTTCGTTCCCGCCAATATGGAAGACGCCGCCGGTGAACGGGCACCCTTCGGTCGCGAGGTATCCCACTAGTGGGCTGATGTTGGCAGGGTCATACAAATCGAAATCTGATGGGTCTTCGGGGGCGGCGACTACTTCCTCTAGGCCTGGTGTTTGCAGCGTCATGCGGGTGCGAGCGATGGGAGCTAGGCAGTTCACGCGCACTCCGTATCGGACCAGTTCCCCGGCGGCCACTAGAGTCATCGCCGCGATTCCCGCTTTGGCCCCTGAATAGTTGAACTGGCCAAGGTTGCCGAGCATTGCACCCGAAGCGGTGTTGATCACCGCCGCATCGATTTCGACGCCAGCTTTGGTTTGTTCTCGCCAATATGCGGCGGCCCAACGGGTTGGACAAAAGTGACCTTTCATGTGCACGTCGATGACTGCGTCCCATTCACCCTCGGTCATGTTGACGACTACTCGGTCTCGAAGAATGCCCGCGTTGTTGACTAGGACATGAAGATCTCCGAACGCTTCGACTGCGGCGTTCACCATTCGTTGTGAGCCTTCCCAGTCAGTGACGGAGTCGTTGTTGGCTACTGCCTCACCGCCCATGTCGCGGATCTCTTGAGCTGTTTCCTCGGCGGGGCCTGTGTCTTGACCCGAACCGTCGACACCTCCACCAAGATCGTTCACCACAATTTTGGCTCCCTCGGAGGCCATCAGCAGCGCATGTTCACGTCCGATGCCACGCCCTGCACCCGTAATGAGCACTACGCGTCCGTCGAGTAAACCCATTGAGATCTCCTTGTCGATCGAATCCCTCAACTCTTGCACAGGCCCGAGGCAGGTCGCACGTTGAAACGGGTCAATCTTGGAGACTCAGATTGTCCACCGAGAGGGCTTCGAGCTGAGCCATAGCCGAGCGGGCACTGGGTGGAGGTCGCGGGCGAGCCCCACCCGAGCCAGCGTTCGAATTACTAGATGCGTGAAGTCGACTTGGCTCCGCTTAAAACCGTGACGGGATGTGCCGGGGAACCGGTGGTGGTTGTTGTGCCATCCCTCACCTAAAGCCATGACGCCAATCAGCCAGTTGTTGCGACTGTCGTCAGTTGTCTCATGGTGTCTTTTGCCCCAACGATGACACACAGAGTTCACCGCAAAGGTCACATGCCACAAAAGCACCGTATTCAAGAAAAACGCCCAGATAACGAGTTGCGGACCGTTCGTTCCGGTCCAAGGGAAGAGACGGCCGATGGCAATTCCGGCGAACAATAGACCGAAAGCTGTCGACAAGATAGGTATCCAGGCATTCCGGTCAAGCCAACACAATTCCGGATAACGCGCCAGGTCTTCAACGTCTTTGACGTGGGTAGGGTCGGCGTTGGAGCGCGCTAACCACCCATGATGAGATATTCCGAAACCTTCTACCAACGGGGAATGCAAATCTCCTTGTTGGTCGGAGACCTTGTGGTGGCGGCGATGATGAGCGACCCACCATAAGGGGCCACCCTGGGCGGCACTAGCACCTAACCACGCGCCTACAAATTGAACCACCCTGCCTGTCTGAAACGCATGGTGACTGAACTTGCGATGGTAGAAGCCGGTGATTCCTATACCGCGCGTTAAGTACACCAGGATCGACACTATGAGAGCGAACCAACTAAACCCGACGGTCAGCACGAAGAGGCAGGAAAGATGAACAGCGATATACGGAAAAGTGAATTTGAGGAATCGCTTTACCGCTAGCTCGCTGTGACCCGCCGAAGCGGTGGCGATCAATGGATCTCCTCTGTCCCTGTCTCGGGTTATTCCGCGGAACATTGACGACACTACATGGTCCATCACGTTTTTTTGGATCCGCGATTGGTCAAAACTTCAATTGCCCCCGAACCTGTCCGGTTGGGGGCAATTGTTGTGGAGCGGATGACCGGGTTCGAACCGGCGACCTCAACCTTGGCAAGGTTGCGCTCTAGCCAACTGAGCTACATCCGCGGGAATGCGTCACTGTACCAAGCCTGACGTCATGCTCAACAGCCCACAACAGTTAGCAGGCTGGATCAGTTTTTTGAGCGGAGATCAATTGTTAGCGTTAGGACTCCGTCGTCAATCGCGGCTGAGGCGTCCGCGATGATGGCGAAATCCATGAAGTCTCGTTCGGCTTGTTCGATAAACAAGCGACGTTCCTCCCCTCCTACGGCGGGGAGATTGCGCTTTTGTACTGCTTCAGCTCGCTCTCGGAAGCGATCAATCATTTCTTGGGGGTTGAGTCCTTCGGCCATGACCTGAACCTAGCCCGGGTTCTGGTTCTGGAGTTCCATTATCTGTCGCTGGTTCCTCGATGAGTTGGGCGGGTTTGGGTATGTCCGGAGCGATATACGGTTGACGAGCTGGGGGCAGCGTCTTGCGCCACATCTTGACAAATGCGCCAAGGAAACAGAGTGAGAGTAGGAAGAGCCCGGCTACGAGAAGCCACCACTTTTGGGCTCCAGTGCCCACTGCGCTTTGCGACTGCTGAGATAGCAGTTGGATCTGTAGCACGAGAGCAGCGTAGCTATCCGCGTTCAATGCTGGTGTTCAGGACACCACCAAGTTGTTCGACCTCCCAATGTGCAGCGCTGAAGTTGTCCCCCATCTTTGGGGCAGATTCCCGACTGATGGCGCTCCTGTTGGATGTCTCCCATGTGGGAACCGCCTCGTCGGGTGAGTTCCTTAATAGTGTCTTGAATAGCTGCTGCGAGAACTCCGAGTTCGGGCTTTCTTACAGAGCGCGACGGTCTACGAGGGTCGAGGCCTGCTCTCCATAGGATTTCATCGCACAATAGGTTTCCTAGGCCAGCAACCTTTTGTTGATTAAGTAACACTGCTTTGAGGGCAGCTTTGCTGTTGTTGAGTGCAGCGCCAAGTTCCTGAGGTGAGATCTTGGCGGCATCGGCACCTAAAACGGTTTCGTTCGGTTCCAATTCAACGCTGCCAAACCGTCTCGGATCCACTACTGCTAACTCGCCACCTTGGGTGAAGTTCATGACGAATCGAATGTGATCCTGATCAACTTTCGCAGTTGTGTAGAGCAGGCGTTCGACGGGACTTTCCCCGTCGATGATCAGGCGACCTGTCATGCCGAAACGCAACCCAAGCGAGATGTTGCCTACTTCGAGTATCAACAGCTTGCCGATACGTCGTACTTGTTTCAGATTCTGGTTGTGGGTCGACGACTGCAGGGCGTCTAACCCTGGTTCCCCTTTTAGGTACTGCGGATCAGGTAGAGCTACCGAGGAAACTGTGCGCCCGACAGTGCGTGTAGCCGATTTCAGGTACATCTCAACTTCGATCAATTCGGGCACGTAATGAAGGTAGTGGCAGACGCTTCTATGATCCGGTCGTGCAACATCGACGTATCGGCGAACTCCAAGTGTCTGAGGTCGGTCTTGGTTGCAATAATTTCGGCACTCGGATCGATCAAGAAGCCACGAACGAAGTTTTTGCTGCCTGCTTAGACTCCGGCATCAATTTTTTCGACACAGCTGATGTGTACGGTTCAGGAGCCTCCGAAGAGATGCTCGGTCAAGCCATGAAGGGCCACCGCGATCAGATAGTCGTCGCCACGAAATTCGGATTGCGTGACATGGACCCTGGCTTGACTGGCGGAAGCGCCGAGTGGGTCAGAATTTCTGTGGATCGAAGCTTGCGGCGGCTTGATACTGACTGGATCGACTTATTTCAGTTACACACCCCCGATATCGAAGTCCCAGAACGAGAAACTCTTGAGGCATTACATGAGTTGGTTATAGCCGGAAAAGTCAGAGAAATCGGGTGTTCGAACTACGACGCCGAACGGCTCGATTCTGCCGCCGATGTCGCGAAACGGGAATCGCTAACGCCGTATAGGACTGTGCAGAATCGTTACTCGCTTCTTCACCGGGAACCCGAGGCTGAAGTATTCGCGGTCTGCAATGAACGCGACATCGCGTTCTTACCGTTCTTTCCACTTGAGTCTGGACTTCTCACAGGCAAGGTGGGTGTTGAGGGTCCGCAACCGGGTACTCGACTTTCCGAGTGGCCCCAGGACCGTGTCAATCTGTTCATCAACGATGACAAATTATCGATAGTCGACCGGCTCACCGACTGGTTGAGGCGTATTGATAGAACGCTGCTTGAGCTTGCTTTTTCGTGGCTGTTGACAAGATCCGAAATACCGAGCGTAATTGCAGGCGCCACGAGCGCCGATCAGGTGTTTGCTAACTCTCTTGCCTCGGGGTGGCAGTTGACTGATGCTGAACTCGATGAAGTCGCCGACATCTTGTCCAACTCTGAACCACGATCACCCAGTAGTTGATGCGCTGATCGAAATCAGTTGATTGACCCTTTGGCTATCTTCTCGACGAAGTCACCCATAGGGAGGCCCGACTGTTCAGGTTCGGTGAGGAAACCGTCGTGACCGTTGTCGCTGTCGATGTCAATGTGCTCGACAGGGACTCGACCACGGAGGGTGTCAACGATGCGCATTTGCTGATATCTCGGATATAGGAAGTCGGTTCGAACGCTCATAAGCAAGCTGGGGCACGTAACTCTATGTAGAGCCTGATCTACTCCTCCTCGTCCTCGACCGATGTCATGTAGATCCATCATTTTGTTGAGGACGAGATAAGTGTTTGCGTCAAATCTCCATTGTATTTTTTCTGCCTGATAATCAAGGTAGCTCTCGATATCGAAACGGTGTTCAAGCCGGAATGGCTCTACGGGATCGTTGCTGTGCCGGTCGAATCGTCGATCAAACTCTTCACCACTGCGATAGTGGATCATCGCTATTCGTCGCGCGTTCGCCAATCCGAGATGCGGGCCCTCTCCCGGTGCCGCGTCGTAGTAGTGGCCGCCTCGGTATCCGGGATCGTCGAGAATTGCCTGACGGCCGACCTGACTCCACGCGATTTGTTGGGCCGACGCAGCAGCGGTCGAAGCGACAATAACCAACGAACCGCACCGATCTGGGTAGCTGACCGCCCATTCGAGCGCCTGCATACCCCCCATCGATCCCCCAACGACCGCCATCCACCTTTGGACTCCCAGATGTTGGGCGAGGGCTCTTTGTGATCGGACGACGTCGCGCACGGTCACGATGGGGAAGTCGCCGCCCCATCGTCGCCCTGTGGCCGCGTTAATGGATGCTGGGCCCGTGGTTCCCTGACACCCACCAAGAACATTCGCGCACACCACGAAATACCGGTCGGTGTCTAGCGGTCTTCCCGGTCCAACAAAATCGTTCCACCAGCCAGGTGTGGATTGACCTGGGCCCGCGTCTCCATAGGCGTGAGCGTCACCGGTAAGCGCATGGCACACCAAGACCGCGTTGCCGGCCGCGGCGTCAAGGTTGCCCCACGTCTCGTAAGCAATTTGCGGCGCTACAATTTCGCCTCCTCCCTCAAGTACATACGCACGTTTTGGCGACAACTCGAAAAACCGGCGGTCCCCAGAAGACATGTATTCGAACCAGGCGCCAGACGCGGGAGGAGGTTCCGTGGGAGAACTTCGTTGTGTTTCGGGTACTTCGGACACGTCGGCTCCTGGGCTGATCTAAAAGGCTACCGGAGCAGCTACCTGCGAGGTCAAGGGCGTTTTTTTTGAATACGCGAAATCCACCAACCGAGGAGCCCTTCTGACGGCGTCTTATATGCCTTATTCATCGTTTCACCGAACCGCACCATTGTTTCGTGAGTTCTGTCACCAGATTGGATCTGACGTGCCAGTTTCGCGCCTTCATCCCATAGTTTCGAGGACATAGGTAGCGGCAATTCTGCTAGAAGCGATGCACGTAATCGCACAGTTCCTTGACTCAGCCCGGTGCCTGCCGAGGCCGAGACAGCCCACGCTGATGCAGCGGGGGAACCTACCGCGGCCAACAAGTGCCAAAGGCGCGACGGGTCGCGGGGAGTAATCGTGATCAGTGGCGTTGACGGAAGGACATCCCCGTGCTGGTCGGCGTAGCACTCAACGACGCGGGTTTGGCTCGCTACCAGCAGCTTCGGAGTTAAGCGACGCTGAAGCCAATTGCGAAGTGGTTGAGGGGGCTGATCTTCGATTTCAACAACCGGACGTTGAAAACGCTGTTTCGCGAATTTGACCTCGACGTTGCCGTGCATAAATTCGAACGGATCGATGAGTCCGACGGTGGCAAGTTGATGGCGACAGTCGCCTATTTGTCCCTCTGTGACTCTCTTAGCCAACCAATAGTAAGCATCTCTAAAGTCAGCGGAAACCTCAGAAATGTCGCTGAGATTGTGTTGACTGGCGAGTTGCACTTGCGGTGTCCCATTTGCGGCCGCGAGGAGCGCAGCCCATTGGCCGATTGGTGGTGCCGTGAATTGCAGCGGCTGCTTAGATCCGTATCGAAGCACTTCACATTGGCTACTCCGAGAACCGCCAAGTATTGGTGCAGATACGTCAACGTTGACCGCATCAAATATCGATCGGCCACCGAGCCAGATTGCTTTTAGGGGCGCCGTCTGGTCAATCCACTCTCTTGCCGCTCGACTCGATTCCGAACCAAGAACTGAGGTGGGGACGATTAACGCGATTCGACTGTTCTTGTGACTCAGTTCCACTCCAAGGAGGACAAATAGCATGCTTTCATCGATGTAGCCGGTGTATCGGTGGCTGAATCGTTCCTTGAGAAGTCCGGATCGATGTTTGTTGCGAGCTGTATCAGATTTGAATTGACCGAGGAACGGCGGATTTCCTATCACTGCGTCGCAATTTCCGAACCATTCTTGGGGTGTCTCTAAGAGCCCGTCTCCTTCAACAATGGACTCCATCGGCGACCAATAGCCGCCGCGCCACGCTGCCCACAACTGCAGGGTGCATCGGGCAACGGCCACGCTTACCGGATCGATGTCAATGCCTCTCAAGTTCCGAGCGATCGAAGGGACCGATTCTCCGTGACGATACTTTCGTTCCGCGGCAGCTAGAAGGAAGACGCCGGGACCAACTGAAGGATCACACACTGTGTCTCCTGGCCCAATAGCCACTCGTTCGACGAGTTCTTCTGCAACCGCGTACGGCGTGAAGACCGCGCCGCTTGCTCGATGGTCTGTGAGTTCTTCTTCGCGGAGACGGCCGAGGTCGACCAATTCGCTGATGAGCTCCTCGCCGGTACCGCCCTGTTGTATCCGTTGAGCGACCGCTTTGGCGGCTGCCGCTACCGGCGAGGGAAGACCGGACAGGTCAGGTGTCAGTTCTGTTGGCGTACCCACGCTGGAAGGTCATCTAGTCGAGCGTCATTGGAAAAAACTTCGTGGAGCGGGAGTTTCAGTCCTAACCGCCGTTGAAGTTGCCGTACTTGTAGTTCTTCATCCCACAGGAACATGGTGACTGCTGTTCCGGTGGCGCCAGCCCGAGCTGTTCGACCTGACCGATGCAAATAGGTTTTATGGTCTTCAGGGGGGTTGTAATGGATGACGACTCCCACGTCGTCAACGTGGAGGCCTCGAGCCGCAACATCTGTAGCAACTAGTGCTTTGAGTTTTCCTTTGCTGAAGTCATTGAGCGCTTTTTCGCGTTGGGTCTGACGCAAATCACCGTGGATAGCTGCCGCTTTTACTCCTTCGGATCGAAGTTCGCGTTCTAACTGGTCGGCTCCTCGTTTTGTTCTCGTAAAGAGCAGGGTTTTGCTCGCTTGACCAATGATGCGTGAAGCCACCTGCACCCGGTTCATTTTGTGCACCGCCATGAACACATGACCCATTTCACTGACGGTCACCTCAGGCTCAAAAACTTCATGGAACACGGGATCTGTGAGGTGTCGTTTAACAACGGTGTCGACGGCTCCGTCGAGAGTCGCAGAGAACAGCATGGTTTGGTGATTCGCTTTGATGTGCCGAAGTATCCATTCCACTTGAGGCAAGAACCCCATATCGGCCATTCGATCGGCCTCATCGACGACTACTCGTTGAACTGCGGCTACATCTACTGCTGTTCTGTCGATCAAATCGATGAGGCGTCCTGGTGTCGCGATGATGATGTCTATGCCGTTGGAGATAGTTTCGATTTGTTTGTCGATATTTGTCCCGCCGTAGACCGCAATCGGACGGAGTTGTCTCGCTTTGGCCAAGGGTTCGACCACACCAGCGATTTGGTTGGCTAGTTCGCGGGTGGGGGTAAGCACCAAGGTTGTGGGTTTGCCCTGTTGATGGCGTTCAGTGTGCGCAATGGCGGGCAGGCTGAACGCGAGGGTTTTGCCAGATCCCGTTTTCGCTTTGCCACAGACGTCTCGACCGGCCATCGCGTCACCGATCGCGAGAGTTTGTATTGCGAAGGGTGATTCGATTCCTTGCTTGGCGAGGGTATCTATGAGGTCTTGGGGCACGCCGAGTTGGGCGAAGGTCGTTGTCACGTAGGCGAACTTTCAACTGCTAGACGCCGAAGGGGTCGGCGTCTTGGATGGTCGCCTCGTGGCGACCGTAACGTCGCGTGGGGGACTGAAGTGAGAGTCCGCACCGCACTCAGTCGACAGGATACCTGTCACTGGGGCTTAGCTGGGTTTAGTGCTGTCGATAGTGCAGGACGCGTCCTGCTCCCGCTCGTGTGTGGTGTCCGTTGTCGAAGGCCATCTGGCCGTTGACCCAAACGTTGTTAACGCCGACTGATTCTCTTTTTGGGTCTTCGTAACTTGCGATGTCGAGAACTGTCAAAGGGTCGAAAAGCACTAGGTCAGCCCAATTGCCGACCGCGACTCGGCCGCGATCTTGTAATCCATGGACGTCACATGACAACGAGGTCATGCGCCGCACCGCACTCTCGAGATCGATCACGGCTTGCTCGCGCACGTAGCGGCCGAGAACTCTAGGAAACGTTCCGAACAGCCGAGGGTGAGGTCGCCCAGTTAGGTCTGGAATCCCGTCTGATCCGACCATAACTCGATCGTGACGCAGGTTCGTGACGACGTCACCTTCGTCCATGATGTGTTGGATGCAGATTGTTTGCTTCCCGTCGGGTGCTGTGAGGACGTGTTGAACAGCCTCAGGTGCTGTGATGCCGAGTTCGCTCGCAATATCAGTGAGCATGCGACCTTCGTAATGTCGGAACGCGGGACAAGAGGCCAGTTGAATCGCTTGTGCGAGTTCAGGATCGGGATTGTTTATGTCGAAGTATTGGACCATCGGGCCGCTACCGGCGGTGTACGGGTAGACGTCCAAAGTCACTTGCGCTCCGGATGCGACGGCCGCATCGATTTTCGCCAATGATTCGGTGACTTTGCCCCAATTTCGCTTTCCCGCAGCTTTGTGGTGACTGATCTGTACCGCTACGCCGGCTTCAGCGCCGATGTAAAGCGCTTCGTCAACCGCTTCCAAAAGGTGGTCATTTTCGTTACGCATATGCGTGGCGTAGATTCCCCCGAATGGGGCGACGGCTTTGGTCAGGTCGAGAACTTCGTCGGTATCTGACCATCGCCCTGGCCGATATATCAGCCCGGTGGAGAAGCCGCAGGCTCCTTGCTGCATAGCTAATTCGACATGTTCTCGCATCCGCGATAGTTCGTCGTCGTTTGGGGCTCTTCGTTCACCTTTCATTTCCAAGGTCCGCACGGTGTTGTGACCTACCAGCATCATCGCGTTAACCGCCGGATTCGACCCTTCTACGGCGCTCCGGTAGCCGTCTAGGTCACTCCATCCGGCCTCAACTCCTGAAAGATCTAGGGTGCTTTGTCCTGCCACCGCGGGGATGGCGGAGAATCCGCAGTTCCCAACAACGACGCTGGTGCATCCCTGCGAAACCTTGAAGGTCATGTCCGGGTGCTGCAATAACGCTCCATCGTCATGGGTGTGTACGTCAACGAACCCAGGAGCTAGTACTAGGTCTGTGCCATCAACTTCAAGTGCGGTCGAAGAAGTCGATATGTCTCCGATTTCGCTTATATACCCATCTTCGATTGACACGTCGCCACCGAATCGCGGGGCGCCTGTACCGTCAATGATGGTTGCGTTACGGATGACGGTGTCGGCCATCTAAGGAGCCTAGAGCACAGCATCGATCTGCCTTCGACGACTTGTGCCACTAGCTTCGATCGAGTGACTAACGGTGTGAGTTACGAAGTAATTGTTGTCGGAGCGGGCGCATCGGGTGCACCTCTCGCGTCACGCGCTAGCGAGAATCCCAATCGTCACGTGTTGTTACTTGAGGCCGGACCCGATTATTCAGCTATCACCGAAACGCCCGGCGATCTTCGCAATGGTCACCACAACAGTGTCGTCGATCACGATTGGGGACTTGGGTACTCTCCGACCGAGCAACGTCCCGGACAACCTTTACCGCGGGGAAGGGTGACCGGCGGTTCAAGTGCTGTCAACACATGCATATTCTTGCGGGGAGTTCCTGAGGATTACAACGACTGGGCTAGCCGTGGAAATCCCGAATGGTCTTGGGAGAACGTTCTGGCGACCTTCTGTCGTCTAGAACGCGACCTCGACTTCGGAAACGAGGAATATCACGGTGACGCTGGTCCGATTAGCGTCCGTCGATACCCACACGATGAACTCACCGAGCTCCATCAAGCATTTCTTGCGACCGCCGATGAGCTCGATTTCCCCGAATGTCCGGATCAGAACGATCCTTGGGCGTGGGGGGCCGGCCCTCAACCGATGAACAAACTCGGGCAGCTTCGCATTTCGACAGCTTCTGCTTATCTCGCCCCGGCTCGTTTGCGCCCCAATCTTGAAATTCGAGGCGATTGCCACACGAATCGTTTGCTGATTGAACGGGGCAAAACGACGGGGGTGGAGGTGGTTCGTTCAGACGGATCCTTTGAACAAATTCGAGCCAAATTGGTGGTCCTGTGTGCCGGCGCGATTCATACCCCCGGGATCCTCCTCCGGTCTGGTATCGGCCCGGTTGATGATTTGAATCGAATTGGCGTGAATGTGACTGCCGATGTCCAAGGAGTGGGTAAGAACTTGTCCGATCATCCCGGCCTGTTCGTTTTGTGTCGTCCAACACACCTGGACTTAGTTGCCGGGAATCAACCACTCATTCAGACCATCTTGAGATACACGGCCCCGACAAGTGATCGTCGGATGGATCTGCAGATTGAGCAGTTGACGTTCGCGGGGAGAGAGGATTTACCGTATTTCGGAGTTGCTGCGGTTCTTGAGCAAGTTGATGGTGTCGGGGAGCTGATCTTTCCGACCGCGGACCCGTATGCGTTTCCTCAGATTCGTTCTCGATTCTGCGAGGAAGACCGTGATGCCGAACGGTTAGCGGACTGCTTCTTGGATGCTCTTCGCTTCACCGAATCCGGCCCTTTGGGAGCACTGACCGACGAGGTGGTCTTTCCAGATGTACATCGACTGTCGGACCGGGCTGATGTCGTGGCTCTGCTGCGTCGTTTCGCGGCGTCTGGCTACCATCCGTGTGGAACGGCTCGAATGGGACCGCTCGAAGATCCCACTTCGGTGGTGGATCAGTATGGTCGGTGTCATGCAGTGGAGGGGCTGGTCGTTGCCGACGCATCAATCTTCCCTACAGTGCCCCGAGCGAACACCAACCCGACATCGATCATGGTGGGGGAAACTATCGGTGAGTGGTTGAGGACTGAACCCGGTCGTTACGGCCTGTGACGAGCCGTCCCCAGATCCAGCAAGTGGCGTTGGTGGCTACTGATTTCGATGGAACTCTTTTGGGTGCCGACCGGGAGATATCAGACGTCACGAAGCAGGTGTTGTATCGCCTCACGGAATTCGATATTGAGTTTGTTGTCGTGACCGGGCGGCCGCCTCGGTTTTGCGACTCGATACCTGAGCAAACGGGAATTCCGACGACGCTGATTTGTGCCAATGGTGCGGTGACCCACGACTCTCAGACAGGGGTTACGACTCAGTTCGCGAGAATGAATTTGGCGGATGCGCGCGCGTTGGTGACGACGATTCGCGAGGCTCATCCAACTGCAGGTTTCTGCGCCGAAATGGGTGACGATTTTGTGGCAGAACGCCGATGGTCGGAGCAGGCGGGACGGTCAGTCGAAACTGATGTCTCCGATTTGGTTCCATTGTTAGACGATCGGGTCCATAAGTTGCTGGTTAATTTGCCGGATCTTTCCGCGGACGAAACGATGGCTGCAGTTAATCCTTTAGTTAAAGGGCGGGCAAACATCATGCACGCCGGACTTCCATTTGTTGAGTTGATGCCCCCAGGGGTTGACAAGGCCTTCGGTCTTAGAAGGCTTTGTGAAGAACGGCATGTAAGTGCTCACCAAGTGGTCGCGTTCGGAGATATGCCCAATGACAACGCGATGCTTGAATTTGCTGGCTGGGGGGTAGCTGTCGCCAACGCTCATCCTGATACCCAAAAGGCGGCCGATGAGGTGACTTGGTCCAACAGGGAAGATGGTGTGGCGAGAGTGATTGCAGAGATGATGAGTGTCTAATCGGCGCCTACTGTTAGTAGGTTCACCAGCGCTGAGTGGACCAGTTCTATCTCTTGTCGGTTCACGAATTCGTCTTGGGTGTGTGCGATTGACGCGTCGCCAGCTCCAAAGTTTGAGGCGGGGATGCCGTGCTCAGCGAAGCGTGCGACGTCGGTCCAACCCAATTTTGCTCGGACTTCAAGCTCGTTGCGGCTAATTAGGGTTCGTAGGAGCGGGTGGTTAAGTGCTGGCATCGCCGCTTGGGCGTGATCATCGACGAGTAGCTCGTCATAGGGGCCAAGTTGTTCCGCGAGGTGGCGTTGCGCTTCGGTGGGGCTGCGATCTGGTGCGTATCGAAGGTTGACGGTGAGGATCGTTTCGTCGGGTACGACGTTTCCCGCGACACCCCCTTCGACATGCACAGCCTGTATGGCTTCGCGATATTCACAGCCGTCAACAATGGGGCGTCGCCCTTGGTAGCTGTCGAGGGATTCCAGCACTGACCCGAGGCGATGGATTGCGTTGCGTCCCTTCCATGGTCGAGCGGTGTGGGCGCGTTGACCTCTGTAAATCGCTTTCACTCGGAGGGTTCCTTGACATCCTGCTTCAATGGCAGCCGAGGTCGGTTCACCCAACAATGCGACGTCGCCTGCCACCAACTCCGGGTGAAGATCGAATAGTTGCTTTAGCCCATTGTCTTGGGCCGCGACTTCCTCGCAGGCATAAAAAACGTAGGTCACGTCTATTGCCGATTCATCAACTAGGAGGGCGGTCGCGAGTTGAGCGGCGAGGCCTCCTTTCATGTCGCAAGCCCCTAGGCCGTAGAGACGATCACCTTCAATTCGAGCGCCTTGATTATTGTTGGCGGGCACCGTGTCTAGATGTCCGGCGATAACGACGCGATGTTCGTGACCGTGTTCTGATCGTGCTACCACGTTGTCGCCAACGCGATGAACGGCCAGATGGGGAGATGTACGAAGGCGCGATTCGAAGAGATCAGCCAAAGCGGCTTCTTGGTGACTCTCAGATGGAACGTCAACAAGTTCTGCAGCTAGGTCGAGGAGATCGGTCACCGGTCCAAGGGTACGGTCTGGCTACAAGGAGCCATTAATACTTCAGAACTCGTTGCTCTAATTGTTCGATTTTTTCGTCGGGTTGGACCGCTGCGATTCGCACGTAGTTTGTGGCAGCTGATCCGTAGAACTCGCCAGGTGAAACGAGTAGCCCTATCTGTTGCACAAGTTGCCGGGTAAACGCCCAAGCATCACCGTCTGGGGCGGGCAGCCAAAGATAGAAACCGCCTCTGGGAATCGTCGTTTCTACTCCCATCGCGGTCATCACATTTGCTAGGCGGTGAAGTCGGTCAAGGTAGGTTTCTCGTTGATGATTGACGTGTTCTTGATCGGAGAGAGCAGCGACTGCTGCAGCTTGCGCTGGTCCCGGCACCATAAACCCAGCGTGCTTACGGACTTCTCGTAGGTAGTCGACCAGTTCAGGGTCACCGGCATAAAATCCCACGCGAACTCCGGCAAGATTCGACCTTTTCGATAGCGAATGGACCGCTACGACGCCCTGGTTGCCCGTCGAGAGAATCGTGCGTGGAGGTCCATCCCATGTGAACTCGCAGTAGCACTCATCGCTAAAAACTGGGATGTGGTGGGATCGTCCCCATGCTGCTGCTGCATCTAGGTCGTCGAGTCCTCCCGCTGGGTTGCCTGGGGTGTTGACCCAGAGAAGAAGAGCTCGAGAGCGATCTTCCGCTGAGATGGCATCTAGGCGAATGGTCCAATTCGTGTCCACCGGTACCGGAACAGCCCGGCACCCTGCTAAAACCGCTCCCATCTCGTAGCTGGGGTAGCTAACAGCCGGATATAGAACAGTGTCGCGGTCGGGGCGTCGTAATTTCATCCAATGAGGTAACCCCACCACGAATTCTTTTGTGCCCACTGCGGCCGCAATTTCTTTGGCTGGGTCCAGTTCGCAACCCAATCGCTGTGAGGTCCAAGTGGCGACCGCTTCTCGAAATTCGGGGGTTCCGATAGAGGGCGGATAGCCACGTTCGGCGTTTGAGTTACCTAAGGCTGCGACAACTCCAGATGGTGGGGCGTCCATGGGCGTTCCGATTGAGCAGTCAACGATTCCACCATCATGGTGAGCGCCGAGGGGCTTGAGTTCATCAAGCCGATCGTAGGGGTAAGGGGGCGGATTGAAGCCCTTCGACTCTGTCATCCGGCTCTCTCTGAAACATCGTGGACGATGAAGTCCGACAGAAGTCGTTGAGATACCTCGTCCATACGTGCGCTGATACGGGTTCCATGCTCTTGGTGTTGCTCTAACAGGACTTCGCCTTCTCGATGTGCGGCGGCCAATACGTCTCCCCTGCTCCAGGGGATCAATAGCTCCACAATCTGGGTAAGGCTTCGCAGACGGTCACCTATGGAGGCCAGGAGATGGTCGGTTCCTTGACCGGTGCGAGCGGAAAATCCGATGGATCCTTCGTGGCGGAGGAGGAGGTGGTCTATACCGTCATCTTCGAGTCGGTCGACCTTGTTGAAAACGGTCAATTCAGGGATGTCACCAGCCCCAATATCGCGAAGGACCGATCGGACTGCTTGCATTTGTGCTTCGGGGTCGAACCCGGAACTGTCTACAACGTGAAGAAGCAGGTCGGCCTCCGCGACTTCTTCGAGAGTGGATTTGAATGCCTCAACTAGGCCTGTTGGCAATTTTTGGATGAATCCGACAGTGTCGGTGATCAGTACTGTTTCTCCACCTGGGAGAGGCAACCGTCGGGTGGTCGCGTCCAGGGTCGCGAAAAGGCGATCCTCCACCAATACTTCGGCGCCGGTCAGACGGTTCAACAATGTCGATTTTCCCGCATTTGTGTACCCAACGATGGCGACGGTGTGAAATCGCGAACGTCGGCGAGATTTTCGCTGGTTTTTTCTAGTTCTTCTTAACCCAGTTAATTCTTTCTCTAATTTGGCTAACCGTCGCTGAATGCGACGTCGGTCCACTTCAAGTTGTGTCTCGCCGGGACCTCGGGTTCCTATTCCTCCACCCTGTTGGCTGAGATGGTTCCCTCTGCCACGTAACCGTGGCAGACGATATTTGAGTTGCGCTAACTCAACTTGAGCTTTTCCTTCCAAGGTTGTTGCATTCTGAGCGAAAATGTCCAGAATCAGCGCTGTGCGGTCTAGCGCTGTTCGTTTGAGGATCTTTTCCAGGTTGAATTGCTGGGCTGGGCTGAGTTCATCGTCGAAGACAACGGTGTCAGCGTCGGATTCTTCTGAGGTGGCTTGGATTTCGTTTGCTTTGCCCTTTCCGACGTAGGTAGCGGGGTCGGGCGCCGCTCGCTTTTGAATTACCCGATCGACGGGGTCAGCGCCAGCAGTATCAACAAGCTGAGCCAGCTCATCAAGGTTCGCATCGACTTGGTCACTAGAAAAACCAGGGAACTGGACTGCCACCAACACAATTTGTTCCCGAAATGACCTGTCGATGAGACCAGTCGTTTCACCTGCGAAGTCCCCGAAACCACCGCGGTGCGACGCCTCGCCGTTCTGATGGTCGGGAAGGTCGTTCATGTGGAAAGTTCGATACTGGCAACGTAAACCGTGGGGCCGATGAGAAGAGGCTGTTCACTTGCTATCACTTGGACTTCTCCGCCTGACATACGAACGTTGACCTTCTCGTCAACCAGTCCCCACTCGTGTGCCCTTACCGCAGCGGCTGTCGCTCCTGTGCCACAGGCTTGGGTTACTCCAACACCGCGTTCCCAAACCAGCATGTCGAGGTTGTCGTCGGGGCGTGCCGTGATGCATTCAACATTTATTCCTTGGGAATAGAGAGCTTCGTATCGCGCACCAAGTTCGGCGATGTCGATTGTTTCGAGATCGTCGACAACGATGACAAGGTGCGGGTTCCCTAACTCGGCAGTAGCGATCAACGATTCTCCTGCCTCTCTGAGAATCTGATCGGCTACGCCAGGCCCAGAACCTACTGACCCCATGTGGACAGCTGCGTCCGCACGGGCTCCGTCACTGTCGATGTCGACGCGTCGGCGTCCACCAGCGGTGTCAATCTCTAATGAGATGGCCCCTGTCTTGTGGGCCATGGCGTGTGCTTGAGCCAGACATCGAATGCCATTACCGCTCATTTCGGCCTCCGAGCCGTCGGCGTTGTGTAGCAGCATCGTCAAGTCAGCGTCCTCGACACCCGGAAGGCCGAGGACAAGCCCGTCCGCACCGATTCCGGTGTGCCGATCACAGATTTCTCGAACGAAGGATGGGAGCTCAGCAGGAATCTCGCCGACTAACCCGACGAGAAAGTCGTTACCTAGACCGTGATGTTTGGTAAGCCGCATATCAAGCTCCTAACTCCATTCTCACAGTTTTGCGCGCAATTACTGCGACGAAATTTCATTAATCAATGTGCTGATCTCGCCATGTTCCACCCATTCGACCCGGGGATCGCGCCGAAACCAGCGTTGCTGACGTCGCGCGAACCGTTTGGTGCGCCGCACCGCAACTTCCAGCGCTTCGTCGAGAGAAATTTCTCCCCGTACATGGCATAGCAGTTCTTTGTACCCCAGGGCCTGAGCGGCGGTATGAGACAGGTCACCTTCAGACAATGCTTGGACCTCATCGAGAAATCCAGCTTCCATTTGTTGCGCGTAACGTTCGCTGATGCGTTGGTCCAGGTGCTGCCGACTGATATCGATTCCAATGATGCGATACGGCACTTCGGGATAGTTATCTAAACCTGGACCGAAAGAAGAAAAAGGCTTTCCGGTTCCCAGCGTCACTTCAAGCGCTCGAATAATCCGTCGCCGATTGGTGGCTTCCATACGCGCGGCGCCGGTGGGATCAAGTTCTCTAAGCCGTCTATGCAGACTTTCCGTATCGCCATTCTTTTCTAGTTCCGCAGCAATGTCGTTGAAGCGAGGAGGAGGGGTCAGTCGATCGATCACCGCCCTCAGATACAGTCCGGTTCCTCCAACGAGCAGGGGAATAGCGTCACGTTCTTGAATCTCTAGTAGCGCCGCGTCGTAGGCGGTCTGATAGTCGACGAGCGAAAAAGGTTGGTCAGGTTCCACCAGGTCAATCAGGTGATGGCGGACCTCTGATTGCTCCTGTGCACTGGGTTTTGCCGTCCCGATGTTCATTTGTCGATATACCTGCATCGAGTCGGCAGAGAGCAGTTCAACTCGTTCGACTCTTCGAGCAATTTCGAGGGCACACGCGGACTTGCCAGATGCCGTCGGCCCTAGCAGTACAACGGGCCGTTCACACATCTTTGCCCTAGTAGTCAGGAGGCGACCACCGGTATTCGTGTTCGGTGTTTCGGTGCGGCTGTTACCTCCAACAACTCCCCCGCCAGATTGAAGGTTCGGGCGGCTGTCACTTGCACCAAAGCGTAGGAGCCAGGACGAATCGGACGTTTCACGGGGAAGTGAATGAGACGGTTATGGCGTGTTCGGCCTGTCAACATATCTGGATCACGTTTGGAGTGTCCTTCAACGACGACCTCTTCGTGACGACCAATCCTGGAGTGATTGCCGAGTCGACGGGAACGCTCGATCACCTTGCGTAAGCGTTCCATTCGTGTCGAGGTGACCGCTGGAGACACGAATTTGTCCACAAGTTCTGCGGCTTCTGTTCCGGGGCGTGGGGAGTAGACAAACGTGTATGCGTTGTCGAAACGGACTTCAGCCGCGACCTCTAACGTTTGCTCGAAGTCGACGTCGCGTTCTCCTGGAAAGCCGACGATGATGTCGGTGCTTAGAGCCAAATCGTCGATTTGGTTACGGGCGGCATGCACCTTCTTGAGGTAGCGATCCACTGTGTAGCCGCGGTGCATGGCCGCGAGGACCTCGTCGCTACCTGACTGAAGAGGTAGGTGTAGATGCTCACACACTTCGGTGATTTCGGACATCGCAGTGATGGTTTCGGGCCGCAAATCCTTCGGGTGTGGACTCGTGTAGCGGACTCGCCGGATTCCCGGTATTTCTGCAACGGATCGGAGTAGGTCAGAGAACAGAGGACGGGCGGTGTGGCTTCCGCCTACCCAAGTTTCTCCTGCAAGATATTCGGCGTCTTGACCCAGCTCCGCGCCGCGAAGTTTTAGGGTGAGATCTCGACCGTAGCTATTCACGTTCTGCCCGAGGAGAGTGACCTCGGTGATGCCGGCCGCTGCTAGCGCTTCGACTTCGTCGACAAGTTGTTTGTAGGGACGAGAAATTTCTCGGCCGCGAACTGCTGGCACGATACAGAAGGCACATGAGTTGTCGCATCCGATTTGAATGGTCACCCAGGCGGCATGACTAACGTCGCGTTTGACCGGAAGTGCCGAAGGAAAAGATTCGGATTCTTCGATTATTTCGATTAACGGACCACGAACTCGGGCCTCAGCTAGAAGGTCGGTAGCTCGACCGACGTTGTGTGTACCGAAAACAACGTCGACGTGAGGGGCTTTGTCTTGGATGATGTCTCGGTCTTTTTGAGCCAGGCACCCCCCTACTGCGATCTGTAAGTCAGGCCGTTGTTCCTTCAGCTTCTTTAGATTTCCTAGCTGACCATAAAGTTTGTTGTCCGCGTTTTCTCTAATACAGCACGTGTTCAGAACAATGACGTCAGCCTCTTCAAATGATTCCGTTTGCTCTAAACCGTCCATCTCAAGCAAACCGGCGATGCGTTCGGAATCATGCTCATTCATTTGGCACCCGTAGGTGCGAAGCACATACTTGCGACTCACATCCCACAGGCTATTGGGCATTGGCTGCAGTGATGGAGTTGAATCTTCGCTGTGACCAATTCAAACGATGGCCGACGACCGTGGGCTGAAGACGTTCCAGAGGGACGTTTAATTAATCCAGGACACCCGGCTGGTGACCTTCTCGAAGCCTATGACTGGACGGTGCTGCATCGAGGTGTCGGCGAACTCGCCGTTGAGTGTCATCTTCCAAAGGGCTGCCTCAATCCAAATGGACAGCTATTCGGCGGATTTACCGGCGCGTACGTGGACCTTGTTGCTCTCTACACTTCCCGGACCGATTCGAATGCTCCGACGGGTTTTCAGTCGACAATCAATATGCGTGTCGATTACTTCGAACCGATTTCTGAAGGCGTCTTTCACATCGGGGGCCGAGTATTGAACCGCCGGGGAAAGAATCGCCTTATCTCAGTCGAAATCAGCCAAAACGAGACCCTTGCTGTCCACGGCTTGGTGACCCTGCGCGATACCGGTGGCTGAGATTGAAATGGGCTCTATTCGCGAAGTTTCGCTAGGGAGCTGGTTGGTCACTACCTCTGTGTGAACACAAAATGATCGGACATGTTGTCTCTAATGTGAGACATGTGACCGAGGTACTGCTTCATCGTCCCGTTGTAGTTACCGTCTTGGCGCCGATTTTCGGCTCCTTCGAAGTTGTAATAGCCCGGAGTGCAATCTTTGTTTCGGCTGGTTTTCCCCCGATGAGAGATCACTTCTTGGACCCACCACTCCTCTGCGTCGATAGTGCAGTCCAGGCTGTGAATTTCGTTTCGGCGAGTGAAGTCAATGCATTCGGCGATGTGTTCACCCTGACTATTGAGAACGTCTGTCAGATTGAACGCGAAGAATGCTTGATATCCGCCCATGATGAACAGGTTCGGGTAGCCCTGTGAGTGGATCCCGACCAAGGTCCGAATTCCATCGAGGTACTTTTCGTTGAGGTCCAACCCATCTTCACCGACAATTTCGTTGTATATGCCAGTTTGTTGGACTTCAAATCCAGTGGCGTAAATAAGGACGTCGACCTCGTATTGAGTTCCGTCAAATACCGGGCCCGCTTCGGTGATTTCGGTGATACCTGCGCCCTTTGTGTCAACCAGGGTTACGTTGGGACGATTAAAGGTTGGCAAGTACTCGTTGTGAAAGCACGGGCGCTTGCACATCAGCATGTACCAGGGTTTCAACGATTCTGCTGTCTCACGATCTTCGACTACCTCATCGATACGTGTGTGGATGCGCATCATGGCATCAATGTTCGCGTTCTCCTGCCGTTGGATTTTTTCCTCCCGAGACATCGCCGCTCGGCGCGCCTTAACCGCGTCTGGAAGTTGAGGCCCTTCGATAGCTCGGGCGCGTCGTTGGGCTTGCCAACCCGGTTCCAAGGTGGCAGCCCACTCAAGATCAGTCTCCCAATCATCTCTCACGTCAATTGACGAGGGTGTGCGCTGGAAGACAAATAATTCCTTCGCAGCTTTGCCGAGTTCAGGAATCGCCTGCACAGCACTAGCGCCTGTCCCAATGATTCCGACTCGCTTGTCATTCAAGTGTTCGAGTTGGGAACCCGTGTACTCATAATCCCAGCGAGAAGTGTGGAACGAGTGGCCGGAGAATCGTTGAACGCCGTCAATCTTCGCGAGCCTGGGTTTAGCAAGGGTGCCATTTGCGCACACGACGAATTGTGCCCGAATGGTATCGCCGCGGTCAGTACCCACAAGCCACGTTTCCGTGGCCTGATCCCAAACTGTCGAGGTGACCGTCGTACCGAAAACAGCGAGGTTGTACAGATCAAATCGTTCGGCGATCTGCTTGCAGTATTGGTAGATCTCTTCTCCGCCCGCGTAATGACGACTCGGAACATATCCGGTCTCGTCAAGAAGGGGCAGATAGTCATAGGCGACGACATCGCAGGCCACACCGGGATACCGATTCCAGTACCAGGTACCTCCGACGTCAGCTCCGCGTTCCACGATCCGAATGCTTTCGACACCTTTTTCTCTGAGCCGTGCCGACGTGAGTAAGGCCGAAAAACCTCCGCCGATGAAGAGAACTTCGACTGAATCGTTGAGAGGCTCGCGTTCAGGAATTTCTGTTCCGTAGGGATCAACGGCGTATTTCCCGAGGTCGCCGGTCAACTCTGATGTGTAGTTATCCGTTCCCGGTGGTCGATAACCAAGACGCAGGTCACGTTCACCTGCGAATTTTTCTTTGATGTTGTCGTAGTACTCCTGCGGCGGACGTTCTTGCACCTCACGGGAGTAGTCAAGGTTGAAGACATTCTGCGGCTTTTTCTGCTTCTCGGCCATCGCACTCATTCCTGAATTGAATGTTGGAGTACGACCAAACCTACAGTGCAAGCGGTTCAGGTCGCAGCTTCAACTACGCGCCGGGCCACAGTATCGGGAAAGGTCGCAATGCTGACGCCAGAAGTTCGGGCTCTTTGAGATTTCCAGAAATAGGGTCGTGACTTGTTAGTCGTCGATGACTTCTGCGACTTCATTTTCGTCGTCGCTCGTTTGGTCATCGGTTGGTGAATCGGTCATACCAAGCTGTGACCTTATTCGGCCGTCAATTTCAACCATGACTTCCGGGTTCTCTGTCAGAAATTGTTTAGCGTTTTCTCTGCCTTGGCCCAGTTGTTCGCCTTCGTAGGTGTACCAGGCACCAGATTTTTTGACGATGCCTTGCTCCACACCAACATCTATGAGTGATCCTTCTCGGCTGATTCCTTTGCCGTACATGATGTCAAATTCGGCCTGCCGGAACGGAGGGGCAACTTTGTTCTTGACGACTTTGATGCGGGTACGGCCACCCGTGATCTCACCATCAGACTTGATCGCTTCTATCCGGCGAATATCTATACGAATCGACGAGTAGAACTTCAGGGCTCGACCACCAGGCGTTGTTTCGGGACTGCCGAACATAACGCCGATCTTTTCCCGCAATTGATTGATGAAGATGACGATGGTTTTAGTTTTGCTCAGGTTGGCGGTGAGTTTTCGTAAGGCTTGTGACATCAACCGAGCTTGTAGCCCGACGTGAGTATCACCCATTTCACCTTCAATTTCAGCTCTCGGTGTGAGCGCTGCCACTGAGTCAATGACCACAACATCAATGGCTCCTGAACGAATCAGCATGTCGGTAATTTCAAGAGCTTGCTCACCAGTATCAGGCTGGGAAATGAGTAATTCGTCGACGTCAACGCCGATATTTTTGGCGTAGTCGGGGTCCATGGCATGCTCTGCATCTACATAGGCACAGATTCCACCGGTGCGTTGGGCTTCCGCTACAACATGCATCGCGAGGGTTGACTTTCCCGATGCTTCTGGACCATAAACCTCGACAACCCGCCCTCGCGGAAGACCCCCAATGCCAAGGGCCACGTCGATTGCCAGGCTGCCTGATGACACAGCTTCAACTTTCATTTGGCCGCGCTCACCCATTTTCATGACTGCGCCTTCGCCAAATTGGCGCTCAATCTGCGACAGTGCCATATCGAGTGCTTTTTCTCGTTCCACGCTGCTGTCCTCCTCGGACGTATCTTTGACTTCAGGTGAAGCCATTTCGGTGATCGGGCAAATCCATTGCCCAGTTGGTGGAAACCGTACGAATAGGGTCGGACCCTGAAACCGAACGGACATTGTCACGGTACACCCGAACGTTTGTTCGGGCAAGTATCGAACGGATGTTCTATCAAGACGCTCGCTACGGCAAGAAGTCTAAGAACCCGCGAGACTCTCAGAATGACTAACCACCTAACTGATGAAGATTTCGAACTCCTTCAAATTCAACGCATCGATGGGGTCGCCTTCGTCACAATTGATGCTCCACCTATCAACGTGATGACGCTGGCATTGTTTCGCGAGCTGGCGAAGTTCGGTGCTCAGGTGGCTGAAGATGGCTCGGTTCGAGTTGTCGTACTGCGCAGCAACGACCCCGACTTTTTTATTGCCCATTTCGACGTGTCTGCGATTCTTAGCTTCCCAACCGATGATCCTCCGCAACGGCAGTCAGAGATCGGGGGGTTCCATTTGATGTGTGAGACCTATAGGAAGATGCCAAAAGCAACGATTGTAGAAATTGGCGGCCGCGTTGGAGGCGGAGGCAGCGAACTTTCAATGTCGTGTGACATGCGGTTTGGGGCAATAGGCAAAACTGTGGTGAATCAGATGGAAGTTCCCCTTGGAATCCTCCCGGGTGGGACAGGAACTCAGCGATTACCGCGTCTAGTCGGCCGAGGTCGCGCCATGGAAATTATTCTGGGAGGTGTCGACATTGACGCGAAGACCGCAGAAGAGTGGGGCTATCTGAATCGAGCCTTGCCCCCTGAAGAACTTCGTCCCTTCGTCACTGATCTAGCTTTCCGGATTGCGGCTTTCCCACCCCAAGCGGTGGCTTTGGCCAAGGAGGCTGTGAACAACGCCGACACTCTGCCATTGAGGGACGGCCTGCTGGAGGAGCAGTACTTATTCCAACAACTGTTACGCACTGATGAGGCGGAACCAGCAATGCGCAATTTTTTAGAAATTGGTGGACAGACCCGTGACGGAGAGATTCGAATGGGCCAGTTGGCACGAGAAATTGGTGCTTCTTGAGTTAGCCAGGTAGTCGGCTGTCAGATTTCGAGGACGCCATTTGAGTCTGATCCGGCGACGATCACCTGAATTCTGGAGCTACCTGTTCGATGAAAAGATCCATCGACTCCTTTTTGCGTTTCATTGGACCAAATGTGAAGTCCGGAACGATCAGTTCATCGAGTCCGACTTCGCGGTATTGCCCAACAATGTCGATCACCTCTTCGGGCGTACCGACAATGGTTGCTCGCCCGAAGTCTTGATCTCGCAATCGAGAAAGTCGCTCTTCATCTTCGGAAATAAACATGAGGGCGCAGGCGGACCGTTGGATACTGCTCGGGTCGCGTCCGACGTCCTCACAATGAGCATCTAAGACACCACACAATTCTTCAATATCGCTTGGCATCCCCCAGTAATTCCATTCATCTGCGTGCCTGGCCGCGGTCCGTAAAGTCCGCTTACGCCCACCGCCGCCGATAAGGAGCGGCACTTTGGCTTGTATCGGTTTCGGGTCCAGCGGCGCGTCGATCAACGCGTAATGCGTTCCTTGATACTCAGTGCGAACATTGGCAAGAAGCGACGTAATGATCTCTACCGCCTCGTCAAGCCGATCAAGTCGCCCTTTAAGCGTCGAGAAATCAAAACCGTATTTCTCATGTTCGTTCTCTTGCCATCCCGCTCCGATACCGAGAACGACACGTCCGCCAGATATGTGGTCGATCGTTGTCGCTATCTTTGCCGTCAGGGCTGGATTTCGGTAGGTGTTACCTGCAACTAGGGGGCCGATCCGAACTCGGGGCACCGACGCAGCTATGGCCGCCAGGACGGACCATGCCTCGTGAATTGGTTGATCGACGTTGTCTTCGTTGGGCATGAAATGGTCGGCATACCAGATGCCGTCCCATCCAGTTGCCTCAGCATGATGGCATCCTTCGAGGGTGTCTTCCCATGATTGTCCGTTACCTGTCCAGAAGCTGAAACGCATGCAAACAGCATTTCAGAAGTGAGGGCGATGTGCTTATTCGAACTAGGGCAGAAGCGAAAGCCGGTTGATTGTCGTGTGGGTGGGGCCTGCGGTGCCAAGGACACTCTGAATCAATTCCAGTTCATTTACGCTGAAAGAGCCCGTCACGGGGGCGTCCTTTAGTTCTGCGTGAGTGGCGTCCTTCAGCCGACCAAGGGTGAGGTGGCCGACGAAGGAGAACTGCTTCTTCATCAAGTCTTGTGGTGTCATCGCATTCCGGACTTGGTAGGCGAGATCAGACAACCCGCCGATTGGTACCACCACATTGTTTCGACCGAGAACAGAAACCCGTGGACCAAGTAAGCCAATTGGTGGATTCGCCCTTATCTGTGAAAAACGCTTCTCAACTTCTTCAATGCGACAGCATTCGAAGAACTGCAGGGTTATGTGCCATTGATCGGGATCAGTCCACCTAATACCCGGTTGTGTCCGGTCCAAACGTCGAAGATTCGCAGCCACTTCGGATGGGACAGGTGCCGATATAAAGGCTCTGGTCACTGCTACTAGCGCCGCCCCTCGAGGTGCAGCCTCAACAGATTCAGAAGCGAGATAACGCTGAACTGTCGGATGCGTTCCAGGTCACCGGGAAGTTTCACTTGTTCCACCGTTTCGAATTCCGCCATTGATATCGCAAGCCATGCTGTGCCGAAGGGGTGGGTTTCTGTGCTCTTGGATGGATCCTCTATTGCGGTGGTAGCGACACCTACATCGGATACGAGAATTCCCCGTGCAACTCGAGCTAACTGGAGGGCAGCTTCTTCTGGTTGCACCGCCGCTGGGTCTCCGCGCAGAAGGTACGACAAGATGCCTGCCCCTCGAGCAATGACACCTCCAGAAAAAGCTTGAGTCCCGCTCGGAGCTGTCGCTAGACGGTGGGTCATGAATCCAGCAGTGGCGGTCTCTATGACGCCTAAATGCAATCCTCTCGCCGCGAGTAGACCGAGAACTGTTGATTCCATGTTCTCCGCGTCTACGGCGAACACCAAGTCGCCGAGCAGTTCTCTCAGATACGTCTCTTCGCTGTCAAGCATCGCTGTCGCGTCGGACGAAGTCGACGCTTTGGCGGTGATGCGAACCTTTATTCCTTCAACTCCGCTCGCCAGAAAAGCGAGCGTCGGATTGCCTGAAGCCTCCAATTCGTTGATTCGATCGCCTAATAGTTCCGCCAATCCTGATTCACTTTGTCCCCAAGTCCGCAACACCCTGCTCTCGATGACGGAAGTCAGTCCGGCTCGTTGCTGGAGATCCGAAATCACTGTTCCTAACATCATCTCTTTCATCTCATATGGGACACCCGGGACGGCATAGATGACTTTTTGTTCGCCGTTTGCTGTCGAGATAGGCACCACCAAGCCGGGCGCAGTCCCTGGTTGCTCAGGAATGGGTCGCGCGCCCTCCGGGACCATCGCTTGTCGAAGGTTGTTCTCAGGCATGTCTCGTCCTCGACTTTTGAACATCGCCCTGATGCGTTCGGCGATCGTGTCATCCAGCACAAGTTCTGATCCAGCCACAGCTGCAATGACGTCCCTAGTTATGTCGTCTTGAGTTGGACCAAGACCACCACACATGATCACCGCATCGCTGCGCTCCACTCCGAGACGGACGGCGTCTTCGATCCGTCCCCAGTTGTCACCAACTTTGGTTTGATAATGACTATCAATTCCCGCGAGGGCTAGTTGTTCTCCGATCCACGAAGAATTCGTGTCCACGATCTGTCCGAGCAGCAACTCGGTACCGACAGCAATAACTTCGCAGTTCATACCATGACCCTATTGCCCCTCGGCACGTGCTGTACGAGGCCCCTCAATCAAGAGTCGTGAGTTCACGAAACCTCGAAGATCGTTACTCAGTCGGATCAGCTATGTCTTTCGCGCTCGGAGCAGATAGGAAACACCTGTTTGGAGGGTCAGAGCTAGAGCCACCCACAACGTGGTCGTCGCGATCCAGTGCGCCGACTGCGCCACTGGAGGAATGACTGCGAAACCAATTGCCCACAGTTGAACAAACGTTTTCCATTTTGCGATTCGTGTTGCGGGAACAGTGATTCCTCTGCGTCCTGCGTGTGATCTGTACGAGCTGATCGCTAGTTCTCGCGCGGCGATTACGGCTACTGGGACCCAATGGAATTGGCCGTTAGCTACAAGTGCGAACATGCCTCCAAGAACGAGAACTTTGTCGGCTAGGGGATCGAGAAATGCGCCCGACCGGGTGGCGCCTTGACGACGAGCCAGCCAGCCGTCCACGAAGTCGGACATGCCGATGATGAACCCCACGGCGAACGTGCTCCACGCCGGATCGCGGGTCGCTATCAGGAGCACAAAAACGGGCGTAGCGAGAATGCGAGCTACCGTTATGAAATTCGCTGGAGTTGCCAGTGCGGTAGGTCCGTAGGTGGGGACGTCGTCGTCGCCGGTGTCCTTCATTGGCGGATTCCGCCCAATTCAGCTTCAAGGTCGAGACCGTCGGATCCTGTCACATGTACATTGTAAATTCCTCGAGGTTCTAGGGTTTGGGGGACTTTGACGACGCCGTCTATCTCTGGTGCTTCTCGATGGGATCTTCCGATACCTGGCTCGTCAACCAAAACTTCGATAGTCGATCCGATGAGTTGGTCGCGTCGGGTTGCAGTTATTGCGTCTTGCAATTCGCTGAGTTCGACGTGACGTTCGGAAATTAACTCGGCGGACACCTGGTCAGGTAGGTCCGCGGCGTAGGTGCCTTCTTCGCGCGAGTAGGGAAACAGGCCGCACCAGTCCAATTGAGCCTCTCGCAACCAAGCCAGCAGTTCTGCCTGATCATCTTCTGTTTCTCCTGGGTAGCCGACGATGAAATTCGATCTGAACGTCGCGTCCTGCGCCTCATGTCGAATTTGGTTGATGCGGTCGATGAATCTTTGTCCGTCGCCCCATCGCCGCATTCTTCGCAGGTGGGCTTTTGCTACGTGTTGCAACGACAGATCGAAATACGGCATACCCGTCGATAAAACCGCCGTTACTAACTCATCGGTTAAATCGGACGGATAGAGATAGAGCAATCGGACTCGGTCGACTCTTTTTGCTACCTCGTCGACGAGCGAGACGATCGATCCGCGACGACCACGGTCGGCTCCGTAGCTGGCAAGATCCTGGGCGACTAATACAATCTCGCGAACGTCGAGTTCGTCGATTTCACGCAGTATTGAATCCACTTCGCGACTGTTTTGAGGACCGCGGAAAGAGGGAATGGCGCAAAAGCCGCAGCGCCGGTCGCATCCCTCAGCGATCTTGACATAGGCCCAAGGAAGACTCGATGCCGGGCGTCGGAGATTAAGCAGATCGAATTTAGACGTCGGAGGTTCTGCCGTGGTGTTGAGCCCGAGCGGTTTTCGAGTGACGTTGACGGGAACTCCGAACCCGACAACGCTGTCGACTTCAGGCAGAGCGTCGGCCAATTGATCGCCGTAGCGTTCAGCCATGCATCCGGTAATCACAAGCCGGGCGTCAGGCCTTTTCGTTCTCTCCAGGGCCAGAACCGCGTTGATGGACTCTTCTCGTGCCTCCTCAATAAATGCGCAGGTGTTCACAACGACGAGGTCGGCGGAAGATGCATCGTCAGTTGCGATTAGGCCGTCATCAACCAGGGTCCCCGAAATTTTGTCCGAATCAACTTGATTCTTGGGACAGCCCAACGTGTGGAGATAAAACTGGTGTTGGGAGTCCGACATCGTTATCCCAGGGTACGACTGCAACCGCCGATCGGCGATCCAGACCGCGCCAGTATCATTGCCTTATGGCTGTCGACGCTTCTGCGGTGAATCACGAATCGGCTGGGAAGCGCACTCAATTCATTATCGAGGGGATGACTTGCACCGCGTGCGCGGCTCGCGTCGAAGACGCTTTGATGCAGGTACGTGGTGTGCGTGACGCGCGTGTGAACTTCGCTACCGCTACGTCGCTTATCTGGCATGACCAAACGGTCGATCGAACCGCTATGCGTGAACTGGTTGCCAGTCTCGGTTTCCGGGCGGTGGAAGATGGTGACCGTGCCGAAATTCAAGCTGCTACGGAGACCTCCCTTGCCCGGCGAACGATTCCAGCCCTCTGCATCGCCGTTGTTGCTTTGGTGACGATGTTTGTGGAATTTCCCCGCGGTGACTGGGTGGTCGCTGTGCTTGCAACTATCAGCGTCTGGTGGTCGGGGTGGACTTTCCATCACTCCGCTCGCCTTCAAATCCTTCAGCGGTCGCTTGCAATGGACACTCTGGTGTCACTTGGAACGCTCACCGCATGGTCATGGTCCGCTGTGGTGTTGATATCGGGTGCAGATCGCACTCTTCACTTCGAGGGCGCCACAGCGATAGTGGCTTTCGTGTTGCTCGGTAAATGGTGGGAAGCCAGAGCCATGCGGTCTTCGGGAGATTCGTTGCGCGCTCTGGCCGATGTCACTCCCAAGCAAGTTCATCTTCGCGACGGCACGGAATTACCTGTCCAGGATCTGGAGGTGGGAATGAAATTTGTCGTCGCCCCCGGAGAACGCGTTGCGACCGATGGTCGCGTCATCGAAGGGACGTCTGAAGTAGATGCGTCTCAAACAAGTGGTGAATCAAGTCCAGTGGACGTAGCCCTCGGCGCGATGATCGCTGGCGGGGTGCTTAATGGGAGTGGCGCTTTGGTGGTGGAGGCCACTGCAGTGGGTGAAGATACAGAGATAGCCCGAGTGGCGCGGCTGGTTGAGGATGCTCAAGCCGGTAAGGCACCAATCCAACGTCTCGCTGACCGATTGGCCGCCATATTCGTACCGGTTGTGATGGTTCTTGCTGCTGGGACGTTGGTGGTTCGCGTAATACTTGGCCACGAGGTAAGTGATGTCCTCACAGCCGCTATAGCTGTGCTGATCGTTTCTTGCCCGTGCGCTCTGGGTTTGGCGACACCTTTGGCGGTGCTGGTGGGTACCGGTCGCGCGGCTCAGTTGGGCGTTATTGTCGCTGGAGCTCACATCCTGGACTCCACTCGTAGCGTCGACACCGTGGTGTTTGACAAGACAGGAACGTTGACGAAAGGACAGCCAACGGTGAGCGAAGTCGTCGCTCTCGATAACGACAGCTCACTTCTTATGTCCCTCGCGGGGTCTCTGGAATCAAGATCGGAGCACCCCGTAGCGAGGGCGTTCACTCAATTCTCAGACGAACATGCAGTTGTCACCAATTTTGTGAATCACCCCGGACAAGGGATCACCGGAACGGTCGATGGTGAGACGATACGAGTCGGTAAGAGGGCTCTATTCGAAGACGTTCCTTCGAGCCTGCTTAATCTAGATATTTCAGGTACCAAGATTTTTTTGGGTCGCGGAGCGATTGCTGAAGCCGCGGTTTTTGTTCGAGATGAGCTTCGCCCAACGAGCGCTGAGGCCATTTCCGCCCTCCGTGATCTTGGCCTTGAAGTGGTCTTACTCTCGGGAGATAGCCGCGAAGTGGCCGAAGACGTTGCAGCAGATCTCGGCATCGACAAAGTCATCGCCGAGGTATTGCCCGAAGAAAAGCGGGATCAGGTTGCAGCTATGCAGGCCGATGGACAATGTGTGGCGATGGTCGGCGATGGAATTAACGACACTCCAGCGTTAGCGATCGCTGATCTCGGTATCGCCATGCAGTCTGGGACGGATGCCGCGAGGAACACTGCTGATCTCACCATCATGACTAACGATCCTCGAGCTGTTGCCGACGGCATAGCTCTGTCACGTAGGACTCTGCGAGTGATAAAGGTCAACCTTGCCTGGGCCTTTTCCTACAACGTGGTCGCTCTACCTCTCGCGATGACTGGCTCTCTAGCGCCCACTCAAGCGGCGATCGCTATGGCCCTGTCATCGTTTTTTGTGGTGACAAACAGCCTTCGCCTTCGTCGGTTCAGCAGCCTTTGCACTGATTGACATCATTTCGGTTTTTGGCCATCCTGGCCTCAAGCGTCGGGGTCCCGTTAGGTGTTGCCCACTTTGGGGGTTCGTGAGCCGTAGTCTCAAGTCCGTGGCTCCCTCTACTCGTCGTGTTCTTACGGAATCAGAGGTCCTTTCTCGTCTGCGGACCAAACGAGGCGCTCCCGGCTATAGGGCAATGTTCAGCTCTTGGCTAGGAGGCGTGGTTACCGATCCCGCGTTGATGCAGATACCGCTAGATGACCATCTGGTGCACAGAGGCCACGGAGTATTCGACACCTGCACGCTCGCATCTGGGCGACTGTATCGATTGGGCATACATATAGAACGTCTTCTACGCAGCGCTGCACTGGCCCGAATTGACCATCCTTGGACTAAGGACGAGTTGATTGAAATGGTTGTTGAGACCGCGAGTACGGCTGCGATTCGAGATGGCGCTGTTCGTTACTGGATGACTGTCGGGCCCGGCGGTTTTTCTCCGAGCCCTCGAGAATGCCCTGAGGCGTGTTTCTATTGCATAATTTTCGACCCAACCCCCTTAGGTGGCGAGGGGGCAGACCCGATGCACACGGGCGTTCCAGAGGTCACTGTCCTAGATACACCCATGAAACCACCTCTATTGGCAACCATTAAATCGAATAACTACCTGCTCAATGTGCTCACCCATATGGAAGCGGTCGATCGAGGAGGAACCTTCGGGGTGCTCGTCGATGGAGAGGGGTATGTCGCAGAGTCATGCGTGTTAAATGCTGCTTTCATTACGAGTGAGGGGGTTCTGCGGACACCGCCGTTCGATGGGATTCTCAGCGGCACAACGATCCGTCGTGTAATGGATCTAGCTTCTGAGAAACTTACGAGCGAAGGGCTGATTTCTTCGGTGTCACAAGCTCCAGTCCCGGCAGATGAGGTACGGGGTGAGTCGATCTCGGAGATGTTTCTTTGCGGCGGAGACACCCATCTGTACCCGGTGACGTCTTGGGATGGCACAGCGGTTGGAACCGGAACGGTAGGTCCGGTGGCGCAGCGTCTCATCGAGTTGCTTGACGCTGAAGCTTTCGGTGGTACCGGCGGCGAGGCAAGTGATTTCATTGATGTTCCCTACGGCGACTAGTTGGGTGGCGACTGCTGATGCAATTCAGTGAACGGGTTGAAAATCTTGTTCATTCGCCTATCGGTGCAGCGCACGCTCTTGTGGGACTGAGAACCAACTCGCGATCTCTCCTAGATCTATCTCAAGCCGCTCCTTCTTTTCCCCCGGCTGAAGTGGTGATCGAACGCATCGCGGCCGCTGCTCACGAACCGGAGGCAGGCCGTTATCCTCCGCAACCCGGTCTACCCGCGTTGCGCGCGGCTTTCGCTGATGACCTAAGCCAGGGATACGAGGCTGATATATCAGCAGATTCAGTTCTCATCACCGCCGGTTGTAATCAGGCGTTTTGTGTTGTTGCCAGTGCTTTGACCTCTCCAGGTGATGAAGCTCTTCTCATCGCACCCTTCTATTTCAACCACGATATGTGGCTCCGTCTGGAAGGGGTGCAGGTTCAACATCTAGATCCCGGACCAGACTTGGTGCCTGATCCCGACCACGCAGAGCGCCTGCTGACAGATAAGACTCGCCTGATCACCTTGGTCAGCCCCGGCAATCCAACTGGTGTAACTATCCCGAAAGAAGTGATTCACGGCTTTGCTGATTTAGCTCGCCGACGCGGTATCGCTCTTATCGTTGATGAGACTTACCGTTCTTTTCGCGACGAGCAAAGCGGTGCCCACGAACTCTTTGACAATCCCGATTGGGATGACCACATAATTAGTCTGCACAGCTTCTCCAAGGACTTTGCTATTCCTGGGTATCGGTGTGGCGCTGTGGTTGGCGGTAATGGCATCATCACCGAATCACTCAAGATCTTGGATTGTGTCGCTATTAGTGCCCCTCGGATAGGACAGGAGGCCGCGCTAGCAGGATTACTTCATGCCCAAGAGTGGCGGCTGGAACAAGTAGCCAGAATCAGTGAACTAGAAAACCAATTTCTTGCCGCTATGGGTGATCAACCGGGAGGCTTCGAAGTCGTTGCATCGGGAGCCTATTTCGGATGGGTTCGCCATCCGCGTTCTGATCTGACAACAGCTGAAGTTGTGAAACGACTGGTTCTCGATCATGACGTGCTCGTGATACCCGGCACCGCCTTCACCGTCCAAGATGATGCGATGCTGCGGATGAGTTTCGCGAACCTCGAACCAGCAGAAATTGACGAATTAACGGTGCGACTTGGTGAATTCACATAATTTCCAGATCTAGTGTCATGAGGTGGTCATTCCCACCGATCCCAGACCTCGGTCATCAAGAGCGGTTACTGATGTCCCGGTCACTCTCGTCAACGACTCCTGCTTAGGCGACTTCGGTGCAGCGCTGCGCCAGTCGACTATGACAGCTGTTGACACTGAGACGGTCTATGACCCCGAGACGTTCAGGGGCCCTGACGGCCGCGCTGGGCCTCTTCGGGTTATTTCTGTCGCCACTCGGGACACAGAGGGTGCGGACCGCGCCTGGGTTGTTGACGTACGAGAGATCGACTCCTTATCTCTTGCGGCAGCCCTGAGCGGAGTCCACGCAGACGCATGGAATGCCGACTTCGACGCTCGAGTGCTGGATCGGGATCTCTTCGATCCTGCGCGCCAAAGCAATCCGTCGCTTGATTCCATGACATGGTGGGATGCTCAGCTCGCGGACGCCTTGTTACATCAAGGACGGACCGGGTTCAGCTTTTATCACGGTCTCGCTTGGGCCACCGAGTGGTATCTCGGGCTACGTGTCGAAGGGAAAGGGAGTACGCAGCTCTCCTACACCGAGACGGATCCTCTTGATTCCGAGCAGGTGGCATATGCCGCGGCCGACGCAGTTGAGACACTGTGGGTCGCTGAAGAAATTAGGGCTCGGATTGTAGAAGCCGGACTGCAAGAGGTCTGTCGGCTCGAACAGCGCGCTCGTCCGTTTCTTGACCATATGGAACGGGTGGGTCTTCCCTTTGATTGGGTGACCTGGGAGCAACGACTCAGTGAGATGGACGAAATGCGGGTCCAAGTGTCAGGGCGACTAGCTGAGTTAACCGGAGGCGGACAGGGAACGTTGTTCGGTGGGACGCTGGAACCATCCTGGAATCCGGGAAGCGAACGTCAGGCGAAGGAGGCTCTCAACAAATGGAGCGGCGACGAAGTTCTGGCATGGTCTTTGAAGACTTTCGACGAACCGCGTTTGTTGGTTCCCACTGACCCACTCACCGCGACTGTCCTATCTGAGATCGGCGGCGAGATTTCGACGGCATTGTTGGAGTATCGGGATCTCACCAAGGTTCTCTCCACCTATGGAGATTCGATTCGTGAGCACATCGATACAGAGGGTCGAATGCATTCGGAATACCTGCAGGTTGTGGGGACGAACACCGGGAGATTGGCGAGCAGAAGGCCAAACGCTCAGAACTTCTCTCCAAAGATGAAGCAGCACATACGACCGATAGATTCCGAACGGGTCTTTGTCTATTCGGACTTGAGCCAAGCAGAGTTGAGGTTCGCCACTCAGGTAGCTGGTGATACCAACTTACGTGCGGCATTTAGAGCCGGAGCTGACGTCCACTCTGCAACCGCAGAGCGGATGTTCCACATCGATATGGAAGCCCTAGCACTGTCCGAACCGCAGAAACATACCGAGTATCGGGACAAAGCTAAGCGAATCAATTTTGGGATTGTTTATGGACAACGAGGAGCTGGTTTGGCGCGGAGTCTCTCGCAAGCTGGCGTTGAAACAACTACCGACGAAGGCCGTGTACTTCTTGAGCAATATTTGTCCGCTTACCCGCACATTGCGTCCTGGGTCGCCGACCGGGACCGATTCGTTGAACAGTTAGCTTCGTCCTCTCACAAGATCGACTGGCAACTCTCGCTTCGGCTGCACGAGATTTGGCCCCTCGTGCGACAAGCCGTCCGCCAGCATCGCGCTGAGTACCGCAACTGGCCATCTGCCGAAGACGTAGTTGCCCGTCTAGGTCCACCTTGGACCATTGACGAGATTGCCTGGACACTCTCCTTCGAGGCCCCTGTGGTGCTTACCGAAAACCTTGAAGCGTTCGGTTTCGACTCCTTTACCGAATCTGGCCGGCGACAACAGTTCACTTTTCACACTGAAAGTGTTTTGGAACACGCCGCCAAAACAATTGTTGGGTCCCCGAAGGAGGGACCACAACGACTTCGTTACTCGGTGGCCAAGCGTCACGGCGTGAATCTAGGAAAAGATGGTCAAGTGTTGGCGCCACCCGAGATTTCGAAGTTGCTCGAAGATCGAACGCTTCGACGAGTAATCGTCGACGAGGTCGAGACGACAATGGGTTCGGAGACACTGCTTCTCCTTCTGAATAAGTCTCTCTCTTCGCGTATATCGCGCATGGCCAACGCCTACAGAAACGCACCGATACAAGGGGGTGTAGCGGACGTGATGTTGGAGGCGTACGGACTGTTACACGAACGCCTATCTAGCTTTGACCGCGCAGTTGGTGTCCAAACAGTTCACGACAGTGTCGTCGTCGAATGCAACCGGGTTGACTCTCACGAGGTAGCGCGCGTGGTGAAAGACACTATGGAAGAAGCCATGCAAATCTGGTGTCCAGATGTCCCGGCGAAAGCAGACACTGATATTCGAGTGACTCTCTCCGACGGTGACGTCATCGAGAGCATCTAGGCTTGAACGGTAGGTGGCTACGTGGATGTTTTAACCGATGACCAGGTTGCTAGGTTCCGCAGTGATGGTGTCGTTCATCTATCCCAGGCAGTAGATCAGGCTCTGGTCGAAGAAATACTTGACTCAGTTGAACGCTTGATTGAGTCACCTGGACGGTTCGGCGGCGATATGACGTCCAATCGCGCCCCCGGGATGTTTTTTCAGGACCGTTACCTCCACCCAGAGCGTCCAGATTTTCGTCGCTTCGCCGAAGCATCCGGATGTGCTTCGGTCGCGGCCAAAGCGACGAATTCGACCAACATTCGCCTCTACTACGATCACGTGTTCATAAAAGACCCTGGCACCCAGGAACGGTTTGTATGGCATCAGGATCGGCCTTATTGGGCGGTTGACGGCACCCAGATCTGCTCGACTTGGTTAGCTCTCACAGACGCAAACGCACACTCAAGCGCTCTCGAGTTTGTTCGGGGTTCCCACTTATGGGATCGCACTTTTCGACCCGAATACCCTGCTCTGGAGGGACTTTCTCCTGGCGAGGTAGAACGGGCTCTTTGGGAGGGGGTTGCCCGACACATCGAATCGTTCGATGATGTCTGCCCCGCCTTTGAGGAACATCCCGATCTTTACGAAGTGCTTTCTTTTGAGGTTGTCCCTGGCGATGTCTTACTTTTCGATTTTCGCACGGTGCATCGAAGCGGACCGAACGACGGGAAGAATCGACGCGCCGCGATCTCTTGGCGTTGGCTCGGGGATGATGCTTTCTGGGCTCCAAAAGATGGTGCAGATCCGATCATCCGAGACAGGGACACCGTCTTGGGGCCGGGCGATTTGATCACCGACGACCAGGTGTTTCCTCTGATCCACGGTCGTTGATCCCAGCCATGTTCCACCGAGGTAGGTCTAACATCACGTCATGACTATTGATACTGCTGATCGTTTAGAACTTCACGAGCTTCCCGGACGCTACGGGGACGCCATCGATGACAGAAACTGGGATCGCTTACGTCAGGTCTTCACTGACGACGCGATTTTTGATCTGACGGGAGTCGGACTCCGCCAGCTTGATGGCATCGAAGACATCGTTCATTTCATGGATGTAGCGGCGCAGCATCCAAAAACTCACATGATGACCAACATCTATGTTGATGATGGTGGCGAGTCGGTCACTATGAACTTTCGAATCGTGGCTCTACTGGGTAAAGGGCTGGTAGGAACCGCCTCGTATTACGACACGGTGGTCAAGACGCCGGACGGCTGGCGGGTAAAGCATCGAGATTGCATGCTGCATCGGCGAGACAAGCGGGACGCACCTTGCGATAACCCTGGTTAATGACGGGTGATCTCGGGTTATCTGAGTGAACCCGTCGCGGATTCCTCGCGTGTGAACTTGACGATGCGGCGACAAGCCTCCGTTAGTTGCACTTCGTCGATTCCGTAAGAAATACGAACCCAACCTCGACTTGTCGCACCGAACGCTCCAGCATCCAAGACTGACACTCCGGTCGATCGGTACAGATCCCACGCGAACAAATTCGCGTCATCATTGTGCGCTCTAACGTCCGCCATGAGAAACATGCCCGCTTCTGGCACGAGAGTGGGGAGGTTGCGGGCTTCGGCAAGGATTCCCAGCACCAAGTCGCGGCGCCGGCGATATGTTTCTCTAGCGAGTTCAACCTCTTCTGAACCTTCGCGCAGTGCAACATTTGCCGCCTCCATGACGAAGCCGGGCAGGCCATACAGGGTGATCAAAGCCATGCGTCGAAGATGAGACGTCAATGCGGGAGGGCCTACCGCCCAACCGCACCGCCAACCAGTCATGGCGTAGGACTTTGAGACACCGCTCACGGTAACCGTGCGTTCAAGCATTCCGTGCACCCCAGCGATGGACCGGTATACCCCATCAAAAACCAAGTCGCTATAGACCTCATCAGCTACCACCCATAAGTCGTTTTGGATGGCGATGTCTGCTATCGCGTTGAGTTCGTCATTGTTGAGTGTGACTCCGGTGGGGTTTGAAGGATTGGAAAAAACGATCCCTCGGGTTGTTGAAGTAATGGACGCGGCGAGTACATCGACGTCGGGTCGAAAACCCGATTCGACCGGTTGGCGAACACGGACTTGGGTAGCTCCGGTCGACGCGATCGCAGCTTCGTAGGTCACGTACGCCGGATCCAGCACGATGACCTCGTCACCTTGTCCAAACAAGCACCGACATACCGAATAAAAAGCGTTCTGGGTGCCCGCGAGAACCGTCACTCGGTCAGACCCGATCTCAACTCCAGAGGTCAAGGACATTTTGTTAGCAATAGCTGAACGAAGGGTCGAGCGCCCTTCAAGTTCGGTGTAGTGGGTATCTCCTGCACGCAACGCTTCAATTGCCGCATCCACAACGAAGGTCGGAGTCTCGAAATCAGGATCTCCAATACTCAGAATGATCACGTCCTCGCCTCGTGCTTGCGCTTCGCGAGACTCCGTCAAAATCGCCCACGCTTCGGCCCCATCTCCGCCTAACGAGTCAACAAATGACGCGAACTTCATCGGCGAACAGTAGCGGGGACTTTGAGACAACCCGGCACTAATTAGCTACCTTTGGGCATCACAATCCGGTTCTAGCTGCGGGGAACAGACCCGAATCCTGTGCTACGCCTTGCCGACGTTGAAATCAGGGCAACCGACCGGCGTAGGCGAGGCCAAGTCGAACGATGCGGTCTTGTCCTCCCGTCATTTCAGCCGAAACTGCCGCACCCGCAGCTTCCTCGCTGGAGATCCAGACAAAATCCAGGGCTTCCTGACTTGGGCGACACTCTCCTTCAACAGGGACAAGGTAAGCGAGACTTACGGCATGTTGACGCGGGTCGTGATATCCCGTGCGCGACGGGTCCGGCATGTACTCAACCACGGTGAACGGCGCTGGGGCCGCTGGAAGTCTAGGAAACGCGGAGGGACCGAGGTCTTTGTCTAAATGCCGCTGCAACGCTTGACGAATGGTTTCTCCCCATTGGACACGTCCGCTGACAATGGCTCGAGAGATGGTGGAATCAGCCATCGCTCGTAGTAACAAACCTACGTGGGTGACTTGGCCGATTTCGTCGATTCTGACTGGAACCGCTTCCACATACACCATCGGCACTCGGCCTCGGACGATCTCAAGTTCATGATCTTCAAGCCAAGCTTCCTCAACAGCGGTACCTAAGTCGCGCTCTGCAGGGCCTGCGAGGTCTGACAAGTCGTCCACCCTTTTAAAGTGTGCCAGCACCGCATCCGCTAATCGGTGACCAACCCGTTTCGTTGAAAGTCGTTGGGCCTTAGCACTCAACGTTTACAGGGGCCGGGTCGCTGCCACCTTCATCAATCATGACGACGAAACAGTGGTCGGTGCTAGAACGGCCGCTCACCAACAAGGGTTACGCGTTCCATTCGACGGTGGTGGCCGCCATGGTCAGGTACCCCGTAGTGCTGGGTGATGCGATTGTCCCATTGGGCGATGCTGTCGGCTCGCCATCGAAAACGAACCTGGAATTCTGGCAGCGTGGCTTGTTCAAAAAGGCGACGACGCAACGGCCTGCTCTCCTCGGCAGTCATTCCGTCAATCGTGAGCGTGAACGGCCGATTAATGAATAGCCCCTTCTTACCCGTAACTGGATGGGTTCGCACGATCGGATGCTTTTGTTCAGGGAACTGCTCCAATGCCTCAGATCTTTGTTCTTCGCTCATTGACCCGCCGAATGCTTTCACGTACGAGTGAACTGCGTAGCGTCCGTCGATCTGTTCCTTAATGTCGTCAGGCAGCCGTTCGTACGCCAACTCCATATTCGCCCACACTGTGTCGCCACCCCATTCGGGCACGACGCGAGCGAGCAGAACAGAGCCATCTGGTGGGCATTCCCGAAACGTTACGTCGGTGTGCCAGCTTTCGGCCGCCTGGAACTTTTCCGGGGTGGACTCGAGCACCAAGATTTCGGGATGGCCTTCTGCTTGGGGACTGAACGGGTGGACCTCTAGTTCTCCGAAAGCCTTGCCATATGCAACGTGTTGGGTTTGGCTGAGCTTCTGATCGCGGAAAAACAGCACTTTGTGTCTCATCCACGCGTCGTGCAACTCCGCGATCAACTCATCGTCAAAGTCGCGGAGGTCCACCTGTTCTACGTCCGCGCCGATCGACCCGGTCGTGGGGGTAACGGAAATGCGGTTGTAGTAGGCACCCTCTGTCGCTGTAACCCGCATGTCCCTCCTTACGATGAAATCAACCTCCAGTAGATTATCTGCATACCTTTGGTGCCGCGTTCCTCCTGGACACTCAAATTGAAAACGATCAGACAATGAATACCGACAGGGACTTTCGTGAGACCGTCCGCTACTTCTTGGACGTGACGACGCCGCAAATTCTCGAATCAACAAGCTGTGGTGCTATCTCCCGCGCTCAAGCTTGGCGGGCTGCTCTGTTTGACTTTGGCCTGGCGGCCTTCGGGTACCCAGCTGCTTACGGCGGCAACGAGGATCCACTTGACGCTCTCATTTGGAACGAGGAAAGCCAGGGAAAGATTCCTCGTGAAGACAATTTGTTTGGGATAGGAGTCGGGATGGCCATGCCGGTGATTCGCGACTACGCGTCAAAAGAAGTGAAAGATCGGTTTCTTCGTCCCGGACTCAGAGGGGAAGAAGTCTGGTGTCAAATGTATTCGGAGCCCGGAGCAGGTTCAGATCTCGCTGGACTCACGACTCGCGCCGAGTTGGATGGCGACGAATGGGTAGTGACCGGGCAGAAAGTGTGGACATCGGGAGCGCAAAACAGTCAGTACGCGATTTTGCTCGCACGCACCGACTTTGATGCACCGAAGCACAGCGGAATCACAATGTTCGTTTTGCCAATGGAACAAACGGGGGTAGATATACAGCCGCTAATTCAGATGACCGGAGAGGCCGAATTCAACCAGATCTTTATTCAAGAAGCCCGGATCCCTCGGGGGTGGGTCGTCGGCGAGGTAAACGACGGTTGGCGAATGGCCGTGGCGTTGTTGGCCCACGAACGCGTTAGAACCGGCCAGAGTTCCACCATGGGAGACAGCACTCAGCGTTCTAAGTCAGGCCGCGTCCCCATTCCTTCGAGGCAACTGATTGAGTTGGCACACGAAAAAGGCCGGATCGGCGAAGCAGTGGTACGGCAGGAGCTAGCAACTTTGGTTACCGGCGAACGCATCATCGAGTTCATACGACGAAGAAATACGGTGCATCCATCAATCGGTAAATTGTGGCGCACACGACAAGGGCGCGCCGCCGCGGACTTCGCGGCACGAATGTGTTTCCCTGCTTCGCCTGCTTGGAGTAGCGATCAAGAGTCAGAGGACTATTTTCAGTTCCACATTCTCAACTGTCGCGGGATGAGCCTTGGCGGCGGTACCGATGAGATACAGCGCAACACGCTCGGTGAACGCGCTCTTGGTCTCCCCAGAGAGCCGGGTCCAGCTCGCGACACGCCGTTTCGTGCCCTTCCTCGCAACTAGCGCTTCTGTGTGTCACTCACCACGTTCGGTCGTCAACTGCTTCACCGCGAATCTGGCGCAAGGGATCGAGAATCAACAGTCCCATATATCGAGACGGCACAAAACGTGAGGAGGCCCATGGCAACGATTGTCGCTCGAAGGCCCACTATCTCCGCCAGTGCACCCAGCGGCGCTGCGGCAATCCCAAACCCAGCGAAAGCTAGCTGCATCAGTGATTGAACGCGCCCGTGATGAGAGGGCTCGGAGAGGACCATCGATCGGCTGCTTGTGAGGACCATGAACCCATTAGTGGCGACGCCCAACACTACGACGACGAGTAACGCCAGCAGGTAGCTGGGTGCTAAACCGAAAAGAACGACTGATACGCCAAAGGCCAGGCCGCAGTAAATCAGCAAACGAGCAGAATCTGATCCATCTGCTCTCGAAGCGACAAATGCTGTCATCGCAACAGCGCCGAGGGCAGAAGCAGTGGTCAAGAAGCCAACGTGACTTTCCGATAGGCCCATCTGTCCTTCAACTAGTGCGGGCATGAAGGCCACGTAGTTGAATCCGATTGTGATCGCCACAATGGTGGTCAAGATGAGTCGTCGAAGTTCAGGTTTGCTTCGAACGTAACTGAGGCCGTCAAGAATCTCGGTGAACGGATTCCGATTCGACGGGTTCACGGGTTCTAGTTTCGGCAATCGTGCAGTAAGAACAGTCGAAACCGCAGAAAACACCGCCGCGGCCAAATAGGCGCCGCCGATGCCGACTGTCGCGACGCCAGCGAGCACTCCCGCAGCTGCAGGAGCGAAGATCCGAGTCAAACTCATTGACATAGATGTCAAGCTGATCGCATTACCTAAATGTTCATGTCCTACAAGTTCTGCTGATGCCGAAATCCGAGCTGGCCCTATGAGGCCAAACATCGCCCCCTGGGTAAGACTCGCGACAAGCAGCATCCAGTAGCGGGCGTTTCCGGAGACTGCCGCCACACCCATAAACGCGGCGGCTAACGCGATTGTCCCTTGTCCCAAAACCAGCAGAGTGCGTTTCGCCCAACGGTCAGCTAGAACCCCGCCTATTGGGGTAAACACCAAAAGACCGACCCCAAATGCGAGGTAAACGATTCCCAAACCGCTTTCGCGTGCGGTGAGGTCCCATGCAAGAAGTCCCCGTAGAAGGAACTGCATCTGGATTCCCATGTAGGAGAAGACACCGCTCCACCAGAAGAGTCGAAAGGCTGGAACTCGTAAAGAAACGAAGGTGGCGGATCTCAATGTTTTGGATCCGAGGAGGCGCACCGTTGAAAGGTACCGCCATTGGTTGGCTCACGCGCCTATTCGCGACCTACGATTCGCAGGCAAGCTTTGGTTCATTGTTCCGAACCGGCCCCAAATGAGGAGTTGAACTATGAGAGAAGCAGTCATCGTTGATGCGGTAAGGACGCCAGGTGGCAAACGCAACGGCAAGCTACAGGACTGGCACGCTGTTGATCTAGCGGCCCATGTTCTGAAAGCTATCGAAGAACGAACCGGCATTGATCCCGCGATTGTCGACGACGTCATCATGGGATGCGTGATGCAAGTCGGTGAACAATCTTTGAATATCGGTCGCAACGCCGTCCTAGCTGCGGGCTGGCCGGACTCCGTGCCCGCCACGACAGTCGATCGGCAATGTGGGTCAAGCCAACAAGCTTTACACTTTGCCGCTCAAGGCGTCATAGCGGGCGCCTACGACGTCGCCATCGCGGCGGGTGTTGAGGTGATGACCAGGACACCTATGGGCGCGAGCGTCGTAAAAGGGATGGGCTTTCCCTTTAGCGAAACCATGCAAAATCGTTATGAAGAAACCGGGCTACCACCTCAAGGAATTGGTGCAGAGATGATTGCGGACGAATACGGATTCAGCCGCGAAGATCTGGATGCATTCGGCGCGGAAAGCCAACGGAGAGCGGCCGTGGCCACCGCTGAAGGACGTTTCGAGAACGAAATAATTCCGGTACCTGTTGACATCGATGGCAACACCGAGATGATGACTGCTGATGAGGGCATCCGCGAGGGCACTACGCCAGAATCACTCTCCAAGCTCAATCCCGCGTTTCGCGAAGATGGCAAAGTCACGGCTGGCAACTCAAGTCAAATCTCTGATGGTGCGTCAGCGGTTCTAGTGATGAGCGCCGAAAAGGCCGCCGAGCTGGGTTTGCGAGCGCGAGCCAGATTCCACAGCTTTGCCTTGGCCGGCGCCGATCCCGTAACAATGTTGAAAGGCCCTATTCCCGCGACGGAAAAAATCATGGCGCGTTCAGGTCTAGGCCTCGGCGACATTGACTTGTTCGAGGTAAACGAAGCATTTGCTTCTGTCGTGTTGGCTTGGCAGAAGGAACACGGCACCGACCTCAACAAGACCAACGTGAATGGTGGCGCGATTGCTCTCGGTCACCCACTGGGTTGTTCGGGCACCAAGTTGATGGCAACGCTATTAAATGAACTTGAGCGCACGGGCGGTCGATACGGACTGCAGACCATGTGTGAAGGTGGCGGCATGGCCAACGCTACGATCATCGAAAGGGTTGATGCGTAATGCCCAGAATGAACCTCCAAGGAAGCACCTCTATCGTCACAGGCGGCGCATCGGGGATCGGAGAAGCAGCCGCACGTCAACTCACCGAAGCGGGGTCTCGAGTTGTTATTGCAGACCTACAAGAAGACAAGGGCCAAGCTGTTGCCTCTGAACTAGGTGGCTTGTTCGTGAAATGTGACGTGTCGAGTGTTGAGGATGCGCAAGCCACCGTCGCAGCCGCCTCTGAAATGGGGCCGGTAAGGGCTCTTGTCAACTCTGCCGGATTGGGGCGCGCCGCTAGAACTATCGATCGCAGCAACGTGCCGGCGGACCTCAGTCAGTTTGAGTTTGTGCTGAAGGTCAATCTCATAGGTACCTACAACATGTTGGCGCAGGCCGCATCGGCAATGGCTCAAACCGAACCCTTGGACGACGATGGCTCGCGAGGTTCAATCGTGAACATGGCTTCGGCCGCAGCATTCGATGGGCAAATAGGACAGGCCGCCTACTCGGCTTCCAAGGGCGGTGTGGTGGGCATGACCTTACCTATCGCTCGTGATCTCTCGGCTACTGGTATTCGAGTGAACACCATCGCTCCAGGACTCATCGATACACCCATATATGGCGAAGGCGAGCAGTCAGATCAGTTCAAAGCGCATCTGGGGCAAAGCGTGTTATTCCCAAAGCGGTTGGGATATGGCGAAGAGCTGGCATTCATGGTGATGGAGTGCATTACCAACCCTTATATGAACGGAGAAACCATCCGTTGTGATGGCGGTATTCGGATGCCGCCGCGCTAGCCGTAATCCGGACTGTTCAATCGACTAGGTAAGCGATTGGACGAACTGGAGAACTTCGCTGTTGAACGCGAGGGGTTGCTCTTGGTTGGCAAGGTGACCGGCGGCTCCAACGTGGGCAAGAGTGGCGTTCGGGATCCCCTCACAAAGTTCCGCCGACAATTTGGGTGGTGTGACACGGTCCTCATCTCCGCACATAACTAATGTCGGCGCGGTTATAGAACTCAACGCGGTGCGGTGATCCGTTTCTGCCATCGAATTGCAAGCCCACTGGTACGACGGCATTCGGATAGACGCAGCAAAGAATCGTTCAACGTCGGCTAACACTTCGGGCGCGGTACTTTCTCCGACAAGGAGAGGTGACCGTTGGCGTGCGAACTCAGATGCACCAAGCTCGGTGAGGCTTGTGGCCCTGCTTCGCATTACTTCTGCCTGTTTAGTGTTTGTTCCCGAACCGACGCTCGAATCAGCGAGTACCAGCGCTCCCACAAGGTTTGGGTGGCGGAGGGTGAGGCGAGTAGCTATCACCCCACCCCACGAAACACCTAGAACAATGGCGTTGCGATATCCAAGCATTTGAATCAGATCCGATGCTGCATCCGCCCATCCGTCTATCCCGGGCTCCTCAGGAGGGTCGGCTGAATATCGATAGCCAGGCGCATCCCAGGAGACAAGCCGCAAGCCAAGGTCGTCCGCCAAATCTCTTTGGGACAGAAACGCGTCGGCGCATGAGCCGATCCCGTGCATACAAAAGAGCAGGGGGGCGTTATCGGGTCCGTGGGACCAGTAAAACGGGGTGTCTTGCATGGTTTGACCCTAGGACCACCTAGACGGATAATGCTTCAAATCGTCGCTTTGGCAACGGGTACTCCCGATACGTCAACTCTCGTCTGGTAGATACATCCTCCACGAGAGGTTTGGCCTCCGGTGACAACATAAAGATCCCGCATGTCATCGCCGCCGAAGCACACGCTGGTGACCATGGGGTCGGGGACCTCTATTTGTGTGTCTTCTGATCCATCGGAGGTGTACCGCTGTACTTTGCCTCCGTTTGGTTGGGCTACCCAAACGCCACCTTCGATGTCGACAGCTAGTCCATCTGTCGCATTGACGCGGTCCTCTACAAAGATCCTTTTACCGGTCACTGTGTCACCTTCAACGTCGGAAACCCAAACCCGTCCTGGGAGGCTGTCCGCGTGGTAAAGCAGTGAACCGTCAGGAGAGAAGCCGATACCGTTCGTGAGCATTACCCCGTCATAAATTTCGGTCGGTTCTTGATCTAACGCCAGACGCCACAACTCACCGCCCGGATTTACAGCGTTCTCATCAAACGGGTCAATCTTGAGCGACCCCACATATACGCGACCCAGGGCGTCGGTATGGAGGTCATTGAAGCCCGGAAATCCGGGGTCGAAGAGCACTCGTGTTTCGCCGTTGACAACGTGCTGGACGTTGCGACCTCCAACGATTAGTCCACCATCGTTGTGAAATACCATTCCGCCCACTCCGCGTCTTTTCGGAATGACGGTTTCGATCTGACCATCGAGAAGACGCCGGTAAACACCGCCGTTGGGGACATCAGAAAAATACAGACGATTGTGGTCGTCGACGCGGGGAGCCTCGATCAGACCCCAACCTTCACTTAGGAGTTCAAGTTCTTCCATGTGACGACCCATCCTTTGTAGCTGTTTGCGGTGCCCTGTTCTTATCAGTGTCCACAGATGCTTCATCAGCGGGAAAAGCGTCGGGACTTAGGTCCGATGAGTGGACTGACATACCTAACACACTATTCAGGAGACTGGTTCATGGTCCGATTGACAGGGGTTGGCCTAGACGGATGAAGAGATCGACCAGCATTCGCAATGTCAGGCCCCAGATGATTCGTTCACCTTCGACCGCTATGCCGGGCCACAAATCCGATCCCAGTGGTGGGTAGGGATAGTCGACGTATCGCTTCTTATCAACAAGTTGTTCGACTGGAACCCATATCGCGGCGGCTACCTCATGGTTAAGCGTGATGGTTGGACGTCGACCACTCATCCAAAAGAGATGGGGTGTTACCCGAAGACGTTGACGACTTCCGCGGGGTCCACCTTCAAGGTCTGAAAGGCGGCCGAGCACCTGGGTGCCTGAAAGGTCGATGTCGAGTTCTTCTTTCGTCTCACGAATAGCAGTCGCGACACTGTCGGCGTCGGTGGGTGAGGTACGCCCCCCGGGGAATGCCATTTGCCCCGACCAGGGGTCGCCCTTTTTAGCGGACCGCTCTATGAAGAGGATTTCTGCGCCGTGATCACCGTCACGCACCGCTGCAGCCACAGCCGCCGAAGGACCGTGATGTGGCTGCGCCGCGCCGGGGAGCAACACGTCTGACAACCGATTTGCAGAGAATGGGTTTTCCACAATGAACGACTTTACGCAGCGACCTAGGGTCAGAGTATGAGCCAACTTGCAGGGATAGGTGAGGAAGACTTCAACGCGTTGCTGGGGCGGGTGCAAGAATTTCGTGACGGCAAGATCGCTCCCCGGGTTATCCAATGGGAACAAGAGCGCATCTTTCCAGTCGACACCAGCGGTTTCGATAACAAGCTAAATTCACCGAGTCTCAACTAGGGAGCAACATGTCCGATACACCGACCACTCCAAAAGATGCCTCGGAATTTACGGTTGCAGCCAACACAGCTGCCGGAGCAGTGATTTCCTTCGACGATGATGCAGACTTTGGCAGAGCTCAGCAAGGCTTGTTAGCAACTCTTCCCGGCGCGATGGTTTCTGTTGACGATCAGGTGGTGTGGGATTGCGCGCGCTACGACTTTCTCCGCGACGACGAACATGCACCCGACACCGTGCACCCCGGGCTCTGGCGCCAGGGACGTCTCAACGCTATCCACGGTCTATTCGAGGTAATGGACGGAGTTTGGCAAGTACGGGGATATGACATATCGAACCTCACCCTGATTGCTGGGCGTACCGGTTGGATCTTGGTTGATGTTTTAACTACAGCTGCAACTGCGGCTGCGTGTCTAGAACTCGCTAATGAACACCTGGGGCAGAGACCGGTCAGGGCCATCATTTACACCCATTCTCACGCCGATCATTTTGGTGGCGTCTTGGGTGTAACAAGCGCTGCCGAAGTTGCCAGCGGAGCGGTCAGAATCATTGCTCCCGAAGGGTTCCTTGAAGAAGTAGTTAACGAGAACGTCATCGCGGGAGCAGCGATGGCGCGGCGAGCTATGTATCAGTTCGGACTCCTTTTGCCCACAGGCCCAAGAGGACAAGTGGATAACGGGTTGGGTAAAGCGCTGCCGTTAAGCGCTTCAGGTCTGATCGCTCCGACCGAAATCATTGATCGAACAGGAACCGAACTTGAGGTAGATGGAGTACGGATCATCTTCCAGAACACTCCCGACGCGGAGGCGCCGGCAGAGATGAACTTCTGGTTTCCCGACTTTCGGTTGTTATGTATGGCAGAAAACTGCACACACAACATGCACAATCTCTATCCGATCCGGGGCGCGCAAACCCGCGACGCTCTTGCTTGGTCCAAATACATCAACGAAGCTCTTGACTTGTGGGGCGACGCGTCCGACATCATGATCGCTACGCATCATTGGCCTCGCTTTGGGACGACGGATCTGAAGAAATTTCTGGTCGACCAGCGAGATGTTTATCGGTGGCTACATGACCAAACCATGCGGCTCGCGAACCTTGGATGGACACCCAATGAAATCGCGGAAACACTGAGGCTTCCTGCCTGTTTCGCTACTGAATCACACGTTCAGGGCTACTACGGCACCGTTAGCCACAACGTTAAGTCGGTGTACAACAAGTATCTCGGTTGGTACGACGCGAATCCCGCGAATCTCAATCCCCACCCACCGGCTGAAAGCAGCAAGAAATACGTTGAATTCATGGGAGGCGCCGAGGAGGTTCTACGACACGCAAGGGACTCATTCGAAGAAGGTGACTATCGGTGGGTAGCCCAGGTGGTGAACCATGTCGTATTTGCGGATCCGTCACTTCGAGAAGCCAGAGAATTGCAGGCGGACGCCCTGGAACAACTCGGTTATCAGGCCGAATCGGGTACCTGGCGAAATGCCTACTTGCTCGGAGCCCACGAACTCCGCACGGGTTCGCCTGATTTCAAGGCGGGTAGAGGCCGTCAGTTGGCGCATGCAATGACAGCCGAACAGCTTTTCGACTCGATGGGAGTACGACTGAGCTGGGAAGTGATTGCTGATCTCAGCGTAAATATCAACTGGACGCTTAGCGACCTCGGCGAGACGCACGTCATGGGTATCAACAACTGTGCGATACATCACCTCGCTGATCGCCATGCAGATGACGCCGTGGCGGCCATCACGCTCACCCGTCACACCCTCGCCGAAATGTTGGGTGGGGTTGTCGCTTTCGCTGATGTGTTTACCGGTGGCGACATCGTCGTTGACGGCGACGAGACCTTGGTGGCGGAATTATTCGAGTCGCTCACAGAATTTCGCATCTTTCCCCTCATTGAGCCGCATGACGCGTAGGTGAAGTAATCACGAACCCCACAGACGACAAAACCACGACTCCGGCGAGGGCTTGAACCCAGGTGATCGTTTCGCCGTGTATAAGCCATGCGAGCCCGACTGCGACTAAGTGCATCGTGAGTATGTAAAGAGAAGACCGGGCCGCCTCTAGGTGCCCGTGAACCCACGTCATTAGCACATGTCCAAACAGTCCTGTCACAACGGCTATGACTGAAATCCACAACCAGTCGGTGCCACCAAACTGAGACCAGTCGGATCCGTCGGCCAAAATCAAGACTGGGGGAATCGTTGACAGAAACGCCCAGATGTTTATTCCTGCCATCCATTCGATGGCGTCTACCTCGCCATCAGCGCGAGCTAGTCGTGTGAGTACGAAATAAGAAGTGAAAGTCATCAAGGACAACAGGGCGAACCCGATCCCCCACCACGATGTCCTGAGTTCAGATCCAGCGCCCAGCACTACGCCTACGGCGCCGCACACTCCCATCATCGTGAACCCCAATTGACGACTCGAAGGACGTTCACCAAAGAGGCGTCCGGCCATGAGAAGTACTAGGGCGGGCTGCATGGCCGAAATGGTCGACAGAACCGAAACCGTCGCCTCTTGGAGGGTCGCGAATACGAAAATCAGGTTGATTCCAAATGACAACCCTGGCAAAGCTGTCGCCAAGAAAATCCTGCGACGCAACGGTCGGCGTCGCAGCGCGAGCACCAGGAGAAGAATCGGAGCAGATATTGCGAAGCGAACGAAGGTTCCGATGAGAGGGGGGGCACTTACCAGCTTGGTGATCGGAGGAGCCATCCCCCAGACAACAACCACGATGGCCATAACCATGAGGGGTGTTCTGACGCTGCGCCCAGGCGCTTCAACCGGGGCGGCCTCTTCCTGAGCTAATTCAATTGCGAACACCGATGGAATTCGAGTCACATTGAAACTCAATTCCACGCGACTCCGAAGACATCGTCAAAGGCCAGCGTTTCGATGGACTTTCGAGAAATAGGGCCGTGGCCCTTGCCGACCGGATACCCCAGCGGCACCATCGCGAGAGTCGCCCAATCTTCGGGAATTTGTAGCGCGGACTTGACCTCGTCCTCTGCCAAGCAGTGCAGGGTAGTCAATACGCAACCCAGACCCTCAGTGCGGGCGGCGAGCATCGCGTTCTGAACAGATGTGTACACGGATCCACCACCAACCATTGAGATGCGATCCAGTTTTGCGTCAGTAATTGCCATCATCTTCGGGTCCGCCACGAACATCAGAATCACGGGTGCCTCATGGAGGTGATCGGCGAGGTAGTCACCAGCGGCTCGATTCCTCCGCCCTTTGCTGGCTTCTTCTGGCGGTAATTGATCGTTTCTCGCGTCATACCCTTTCGCGTAGCGGTACCAGGCCGGGCGATACACATCAGCCAACGCTTGTTTTTGTGCGTCGCTTCGGACTACCACGACGCGCCACGGCTGCATGTTGCCGCCCGTGGGCGCCCAAGCTGCTGCCTGTAACACTCGGTGCAGCACATCGTCGGGAATCGGGTCTGGGCGAAGGCGACGCACCGCACGAAGTGTGCTCATCATCTCGTAGATGTCATTCATTCTCTACTCCTCATAACCAAGTTGCCCAGGCATCAACCGCCATGCGTTCACTGCGAAGGCTATTCACAGGCTTTGAATCATCACGCTTTCCGATGGCCATTCCACAAAAAAGCATTTCCTGTTCTGGTGCACCACAAAACTCTTGCACAGACTGCCAGTGATTAGCCCATGCCTCCTGCGGACACGTGTCCAGGCCAGCTTCAACAGCAACCAACATGAACGTCTGAAGGAACATCCCTAAGTCGGACCATTGTGCAGAACCCATATTTCTTTCAATGAAACAAAAGAAGGCGGCTGGGGCACCAAAAAAATCAAAATTTCGAGCTAGATGAGCAAGCCGCTCTGGTTTGTTCTCTCGCGGAATACCAAGTTTTTCGTACATGGCTTCGCCTAAGTCGTAACGATTCGTCCGATAAGGCTCCTGCAGATTTGGTGGGTAAACCGGATATTCAGATGCACCTGGTCGACGGTCCGACATGAACGCACGAAAGCGCGTCATGGATTCGCCGTTGAGGACGTACACCCTCCATGGTTGAACATTGCCTCCAGAGGGGGCACGAGCTGCGACTTCTAAGAGTTCCCGTATCTGCCGATCGCTAACCGTCTCGGACAGAAACGACCGTATCGATGCTCGGCGCTGGGCGGCTTCGGTGACATTCACTGGATGCTCCTGGATTCAGACAACACACGAGTGTGCCCCACTTGAGCGCAGGTTGCTCAGGAACTTCGCAACGATTCGGTCGCGCCGTCGATGGACAGAACCTGCCCCGACACGTGACGGCCAGCAGGTGACGCCATGTAGACAACGGCGCCAGCAATGTCTGCCGCGTCCATGAAGCGACGCATCGACACCTGCTGTTCGTAACCTCGACGCAACGCGGAAACGTCCACGCCGGTGGCCGCCGCCTCCCGTTCGATGACTTGATCCATCCGCGGTCCTCCCACAGATCCTGGACAAATAACATTTACCCGAATGTTGGCTTCGCCTAGTTCCATCGCCCAACTTCGACCGAGACCAACAACTGCCCATTTTGCCGCCACGTACGGTGACCGGTAGGGGTAGGGAAAAATTCCGGCCGTCGACGCGATATTTACGATCAATCCCCCACCTGAGGCACGCAACAGGGGTACCGCGTGCGCTGTTACCCGAAACGTTCCGCCAACATTTACCCGAACGACTTCGTCGAACGCGTTCGCGTCAATTTCGTCTACCAGACCCGCGGGGCCCGCTATCCCAACGTTGTTCACCACAACATCTAGCCCACCCAGTTCTGCATCGATGGCCTCGAACAACTGATCAACTGACTCCTCGTCCCCTATATCGCTCACCGCGTCAGGCTCAGTGGACGGATCGATGTCACACACAAAAACTTTGGCTCCAGCAGAGCGAAGGGCGGCAGCTATCGCCCGACCGATCCCGGAACCACCACCAGTGACCAGAGCGCGGGTGCCATCTTCGACCTGGCCAGCATCAAGAATTAAGGGTTCGTTCACAGACGCGCACCCTAATTCGTGACACCGCGATTAGACGATTAATCCTTTGCCGCGTAGACAAAGGGGGGCAAAAGTTTGCCAACGAGGGGAACAATGACCGAAACACCTAACTTTTCGATAGATCTAACGGGTCAAACCGCGTTCATAACTGGCACTACCTCGGGTTTGGGGCGCCGGTTCGCCGAAGTGCTCGCGAGCTGTGGCGCCAACGTAGCAGTGGCAGGTCGACGAGTAGATCGACTTGAAGAGCTGGCCGAACATCTGAAAAATGCCGAGGGCAAGGTGCTCCCAGTACCGCTAGATGTAACGGACACGGAAGCCCTGTTCGCTTCGGTCGAGAAAGTCGAACAGGAGTTGGGACCTATTCAAATATTGGTCAACAACGCGGGCAAGCCCGATGCCCAACTCGCGCTGAAGATGGATCCAAAGTTCGTGGATGAAATGGTCGCTACAAACTTGACTTCGCTCTTCCACCTAGCAAGCGAAGTTACGCGCCGCCTTATCGAAGCTGAGCTTCCCGGCCGAATTGTCAACATCGCATCCGGGGCGGCGTTCAGCGCCGGTGTGGGAACTTCTTGGTACGCGATTACCAAGAGTGCAGTAGTTCGAATGACCGAAATGTTGGCTCTGGAATTTGCCCGCTATGACGTGAACGTCAACTGTATTGCTCCAGGCGCGTTTGAAAGCGAAATGATGGATGGCATGCTCGAACGGATGGGTGATATCACCCAGGGATTCCCGCGCAAACGCCTTGGGAAGCCTTCTCAACTCGACAGCACGTTGCTCTACTTGGTGTCTCCGGCCTCTGACTTCGTTACGGGGGCGACGATCCGAGTTCACGATGGCCAAGGCGCTGGTTGAGGAGTCTTTACTCTTGGCCGGCTAGCCTCACCCAATGGTGACCACTGAATTTGAGACCGCTGTTGAACAATGGCGTACACAAGGGTGGGCTGTCGTACACGACCTGGTCCCAGCGGCCGAAATCGACGAGGCCGTGGACGAGCTATGGCAACATTTCCCTACTCCTGCCGATTACCACTCCGGAAATCCTGAGGCTCGCTCTTACTTCGAAAACGAAAGCACCGATGCGCGGTACAGGCCTGCGAGCCAAGGGGCATTTCACGGGCAGGGGGGCATAGGAGACGAGGGGCCCAGTTTTCGTTTACGTCAGTTTCTTGGACACGTCCTTTTTCCATATGACTCTCACCTCCTCAATCGACTTCAGATTCATCCCCGGGTCGTCGATTTCGCGAAATGTGCCATGGGTACTGACGACATCCGGTTGTATCAGGCGAGGATCTGGGGAAAGTACACCGGCGTCACCAATTACGAGCAGCCCTTTCATCAGGACGGTAACCACAACATTGTCCCCGACCGACTCGAACTGGGCTGGTGGAACCTGGAGGGTTTCCTGTATTTATCTGACGTGGAAGATGGAGTCGGTCCCACTGAAGTACTCAGCCTCGGCGACTCTCCGCCGGGTTCAAACCCGCAGTCAGCTGCTGGGCGGAGAGGCTCTTATCTTGTCTACCGCACAGACGTGTGGCACCGAGGCGTGAACCTCACCAGAGAAGGCGGATCAAGGTTTCTGATGAACATCGCCTTTAAGCACGCCCATCATGAGTGGATCGGCTTTGACAGCTTCCAACAACATTCCAATCGCGGTCCGTGGTCGAAGTTCGCGGCTAGTTGCACCCCTGAGGAACTCGCCCTATTTGGGGCACCCATGCCTGGTCACCCTTATTGGACCTCGGAACTCGTGGATGCGCTCGAAGTGCGTTACCAAGGCATCGACGCAAGTCCGTGGAGAGAGGCTCTCGGTAAGTGATCTTGGATCAAGCAATCGATGGCGTCATCGGTGCTGCTGTAAAAGACAACTTGGTTCCCGGGGCTGTGGCCGCGGTTGTTGACAGCGAAGGGTTGAGGAGCATCCGCTGCTGTGGAGTGAGGTCTGAGACCAGCGGGGAGCCCATGACCGATGACACCGTTTTTCAGATCGCATCGATGACTAAGCCCATCACCGGCGTTGCGTGCATGCAGGCGGTAGAACGCGGACTGCTTGAACTCGACCGACCCGCTGGTGAAGTCATTCCGTGGCTCGCTGATGTACAGGTTCTTGATGGCTTTGATGAGTCGGGACCCATCCTGCATCCTCCTGAGAACCCAGTGACTCTGCGCAATCTACTCACGCACACATCTGGCTTCACTTATGAGATCTGGAATTCGAATATGGCCGCATGGATCGAGCACACCGGCACACCCGGGGTAGGCAGCCGCAAATTGGCATCGCTTCGACGACCCCTTTCGTTCGAACCTGGGGAACGCTGGGAGTATGGAACAGGAATGGATTGGGCAGGCCAGCTTCTTGAAACAGTGAGCGGGATGAGACTCGGGGAATGGATGAGAT
>DGLO01000023.1:537-3394 GCA_002388005.1 Candidatus Neomicrothrix sp. UBA4542 | reverse complement strand
CATGCGATTCCACCTGGTCCATCAGCGCCGTGGCGAATGCTCGGTTTTCACTTTCAGGCGGCGTGCTCAAATCCTTTTTTTACCGCAAAATTCGTCGAGTTTCGGCCAAAAGTTAAGTTTGACAGGCACATTGTATCCAGGTGTATATTGCTCTCAATCTAAATAAGCTCCTACCCGGAGGATTACGATCGCGACGCCTAATTGACGATCAAATGAGGAGGCGATGCCATGTCCGGTAACTACAGCATCATGGTAGGGACTACGGGTGCAGGACTATTTCAAAGCGCCGACAGCGGGGAAAGTTGGCGTCGAATTGGGTCTCCCTTCTCAGGGGAATCCCAGGTCAGGGCTTTGGCGGTAGATCCCCAAAGTCCCAACGTCGTCTACGCTGGCTCCAACGACGGAATCTACCGTAGCGAAGATAGCGGCCAAAATTGGGCTAAGCTGGATTCCCCTATGGACGGGCTGAAAATCTGGTCCATAGCTATCAACCCTTCGGATTCGGCCACTGTCTTCGCTGGCACCAGCCCACCCTTCTTGTTTCGCTCTAAAAATGGAGGCCAGACCTGGGAACAATTGTCTGCAGAAATCGCCCAGGAATGCGCCATTGGCTCACCGAGGGTCACTGCGATGGTGGTAGACCCAGTGGACCAAGACACGGTGTACGCCGGCGTTGAGATTGACGGGGTGTACCGAAGCCGGGACGGCGGCGACACTTGGGCCCACGTCGACAAGGGAATCACCAACCCAGATATACATGGCATGGCAGTGAGCCTAGGCGAGCACAAAACGCTACTTGTAAGCACTCCCAACGAGATCTTCGCCAGTCAGGATGAAGGGGAAACCTTCCAGTCTTTGGCGGTTACAAAATCGTTTGCCATGCCCTATTGTCGTTGGGTAGCAGTTAAAACCGATGATTCACAGGTGTTGTTCGCCGCCAACGGAGACGCGGCCATCGGGAACACCGGTACAATCCAGCGGTCCACGGACGGCGGTAGATCATGGGACACCCAGCAATTGCCAGTTGAACCTAATTCACCCATCTGGAATTTCGCGACCCACCCGGCCGACCCAGAATTGATCTTTGCCAACAGCATCTACGGCGAGCTTTATCGGAGCGCCAATGGCGGTGACAGTTGGGAGAAGCTGAAGAAAGAGTTCACCGAAGTAAGAGCGTTGGCCTGGACCCCAAACTGATTCGATTATTGGATCGGTCGACCAAATCAACTCTGGAATTTCATTCTCTCCCTTAAAATATGAGATTTCATTTGGAAATTAAGAGACCTGAGACAGGTTGGAGTGAATATGACTACAACAGATTCGAAGACGCTGGTGCTCCGAAACGGAACGCTTATTGACGGTTCGGGGGCGCCAGCTGCTCCAAACACCGCCGTGGTCGTCGAAGGCAATCGCATCACTAGTGTCGGGGAGCTGCCCGGCGGGATAAATTTAGAAGACACCACCAAAGTAGAAGCGATCGACGCCACAGGGCAATGGATCATGCCGGGCCTGATAGATGGCCATTGCCACCTTTCCTTTGGAATGCCAGCGGTCCCGGGTTACGCCAGCGCCCGCGGGACAATCAATCCGGGCTTCAGCGCCCTACGGGCTGCACAAAATGCTCAAACGATACTACGATCAGGGGTCACGAGCATATCGATACCCGGCGGTACCTGGTTCATCGAGGTCGGCTTGCGTGACGCCATCAATGCTGGCCTTGTCCAGGGACCGCGAATCTACACCGCCGGCCGGTTCATCGTCACTTACGGCAGCATCGGCGATTATGAGCCTTCATGGGTCGGCACGCCGGAGCACACGTTGGGCATCTTGGCCAACAATGTCTCCGATATGATCACCGAGGTCCGCCGGCAGACGAAGCACGGCGTGGACTTCATCAAACTGGCAGACAGCACTTGGGGGGATACGCAGACCTTTGCCAAGGAGGAGATGGCGGCCGTCGTGGAAGAGGCGCACCGCAGGAACGCCCGCATCAGCATCCATTCCCGAGGGGCCGGCTCTACAAAAGCGGCCGCCGAAGCTGGCGTCGATTGGATCATGCATGCCGACCTCGCCACAGAAGGGGACCTCTACGCTGTGGCTGAGGCGGGCGTTCGGATCATGCCAACTACGACGTTCCTATTCGAGGCGTTGGAAGTTGGGAAGGAGTTGGGGCGCAGTGACGAGGAACTAGACATCATCAGGCGCAATGCCGACAACGCGGTCACCGTTCTGGAGACGGCACGGTCCCTCGGCGTCAAAGTCATGTGCGGAACCGACACCGGAAACTCCCCGGTAATGCCCTACGGCGTTCTGCACGCTCACGAGGCGGAGATCATGGTCAAGTTTGGGCGCTATACGCCGATGGAGGCAATCACCGCGTACACCAAGGACAATGCTTATGCGGTGGGTCTGGAAGGTGAATTGGGAGTCATTGAGCCCGGTAAACTGGCCGATATCCTAATCCTGAACGCCGATCCGTTGGAGGACATCAGCGTGCTGCAGGGCGGCAAACATTTGAGCGCGGTTATAAAAGACGGGCGGGCGGTGGACTTGCAGGCTGAGCTCGAGCCAAAACTTGAGGTGGCCTTCCATTAGCAAGTGCGGATCGCTCTCATTTACGCTCATAACTGAGAAGAGAATCAAAATACTCCCAACATCAGCAGTTACGTTCGTGGCAAATAAGTAATCCCAAGTAAGCGAGGCAAATCGGTAGAAGCAAGTGATGTTTCGAAGGACAGGCCGTTGTATATTCCTTCAACCGGGTATCGGCTTGGAGCTACTGGGCTAGATTTAATTCGTCTCCTCCTCCGGATTTCCAGACAACATTGGTTGCAAAGGTACCATTGACCTTTATTAT
>DGLO01000023.1:0-141 GCA_002388005.1 Candidatus Neomicrothrix sp. UBA4542 | reverse complement strand
CACCGCTGGAATTGTTGAGCTCCCTACCGGATCTGAATATTCCAACACCCACGCAGTTACCTCTGTACCTTCTGGAGCAGGTTGCCCGCCAATCGTAACTGTACCGACAAATACGTGAGGTGGATTGTCATTTACTACTGC
>DGLO01000074.1 GCA_002388005.1 Candidatus Neomicrothrix sp. UBA4542 | reverse complement strand
AACCAATTGGTCAACAGTTACAAACGCTTGGTGACTGGCTACGAAGCTCCCGTGAATGTTTCATGGGCTCGTTCGAACCGCGCCGCGTTAATTCGCGTTCCGACCGCTAGGACAGGCGGAGTGGATGACACCACCCGAATTGAATATCGATCCCCTGATCCGGCCTGTAACCCTTATTTGGCATTTGCGGTAATTCTCGCGGCGGGGATGAAAGGGATCGAACAGGGCTACGAATTGCCTCTCGAAGCCCCTCCCTCGATGACCGGTTTCACCGAACATGGCGGTTTGATCGACCAGGCACAACTCCCCCAATCGTTGGCAGAAGCCTTAGATGAGATGGAGAAAAGCGAGCTTGTTGCGGACACGCTTGGCGATCACCTGTTTAGTTGGTTCCTTCGCAATAAGCGACGCGAATGGAGCGACTATAAATCCCAAGTAACACCCTTCGAACTCGACCGCTACTACTCAAGTTTGTGATGACGGTTTTAGCGATTTACCCGGCCGATCCGGCTCCCGAACTAGCTCAACTGCTTGATCTCAGCGGCTTTGTTTGGAAGGGAATAGCCACCCCAAACGACGTTGAGCATCTTGAACCTGACGAAGGGTGGGGTGGAGCGATCGTCCAACTGGGAGACACAGGTGACGATGGATGGGCGATGCTACGAGCGCTGCGCAAACGTGAAGTTCCGGTATCTCCTCTCCTGTTGCTGATACGGGGAAGCGAGCTACAAGAGCTCGACATGCGAGACGAACTTTTCGATGACTTCTGTCTCGATCCGTTTCATCCTCGAGAGCTTGAGGCTCGGATCAGACACATGCTCGCGTCATCGAGTCAAGGTCATACAGGGGAACGAATCGAGTACGGGCCCTTAGTGTTAGATCTTGAAACTTACGAAGCGGTTGTAGCTGGCCAACCTCTTGATCTGACGTTCATGGAATATGAGTTACTCCGTTTCTTGGCAAGCACCCCGGGCAGGGTTTTCACGCGGGAGATTCTCCTAAATCGGGTCTGGGGTTATGAGTACTACGGTGGGGCGCGCACCGTTGACGTTCATGTTCGTCGGCTGCGCGCCAAATTTGGCGAAGAATACGCTGGTCTTATCCATACCGTTCGAAGTGTCGGCTACCGGTTCGGGCAAGCCCGGCACCGTTAGGTAATGAAAATAGGTCCGTTGAGCTAGTAGTTGGTTTCGACGAGGCTGCTGCCTTCGTGGCGTGCCTCAGCATCTTCTTTCAGAGCCTTGCCGAGGAGGGCGGCAACCGCTGCAAGGCTGATGGTGATCACAAAAGGGCTGAGTAGCAGCAAAACTGCCATGATGATGCCTCCGGCCATGAGCTTGATGGTAGCCAGTACCGATCAGCAGTCGCGACTTTGAATCACAAAATGCGTTCTGCGGTCACGACTCCGGTTTCTCAGCCAGCTAGTGGCGTATCAGGATGATGTGTGAGCTATCGCTTCGATTTCAACAAGCGCGCCCAGGGGCAGTGCTTTCACGGCCACAGCAGACCGCGAGGGGCGGTGATCGCCAAATACTTCGGCGTAGGTCGCATTGACGACCGCAAAGTTGTCGATATCGGTCATAAACACTGTGCACTTCACCACGTGTTCAAGAGTCAAGTCGCTTTGACCTAGAACGGCCTGCACGTTGTTCAGGGCTTGAAGCGTCTGATTCTGCACTCCCTCAACTAGTGATCCATCGGCGATACCGACTTGACCGGAAACGAACAACAGGTCACCTGCGCGATACGAAGCTGAGTAGTGGGCAACGGGTTTGGACACTGATTACCTCCCTATACGGAAAACTAGTCCCTGTACTGCTCGTTATCCGGTGGGTAGATCGACAGGGCAGCCTCGGTACAGCCACGTGGCTGCCGCGACAGCAGCAAATACTGCCTCTCCGGCGGGGCGAATCTCACCTTCACCTATTGACACGACTTCAATATTTGGGGTCTCCGAAGACGACACCACCCCAAGAGAACGAACGGTGAGGTCGTGGACATCTCCGTGATTGTCAACAGCAATACTCTCTGATGTAACCCAGCTAAAACCCATGTGTGCAGCGCCGATGCAGTAGCTCCTCAGCATCACCCAATCAAGGGGCTCTCCAACGTCCACTTCTACCCGGATGGTGCCATCAAGTATTTCGGCTTTGGCGCGCCCCCCCGACGGCGATTGCACCCATCTTGTCTTGCCGTCAAGAGCTGTTCGCAGCATTTCGGCCTCCGCCCATCCGGCTGCGCGCAATGACGACGAGGTGGGAGGTCCAGGCACAGCAACTTCCTCAACCTCGCAATCGGGTAATACAGATTGGATCAGCGCGGCTATTCCTGCAGTGCGCGCCACCCGCACTATGCCACTGCCGTCGCTATGTAACCCTGCTGCCAGTGGAGGACGTTTGACCCCGTATCGGACAGCGTCCTCGCGAGACCATAAGGCTCTAACCGGGGCGTCATGCTTGCGGGCAAGGGTTCGGGCGGCGTTGGCAACTTCGCCTCCTATTTTGCCGCCGAAGGCGCCTCCGTTGGCGATGGGATCAGCGGCCTCTCCGCCGGGCGGACACCAAGAGGCATCGATTTCGAGATACGCCGGTTCAACCCACCGGGTTCTGAGTGCTACCGCCCAATCACCTTCGGGAAGCTCCAGAGGTGGGCTTGATACGAGACTGGTCCGTCGTCCTTGGACCTTTCCCACGTTCGCTCGCGCCTCTTGAAGGCTTGCCGCAGTGACCCAACCGTTTTCACTTCGGACCGCTACCAGAGCATCTAAGGGGGCTGTGTCGTCTGCGAATCCGCCGTGTCCGAGAATCACTTCCGGGCCAACGGTTTGGGGGCGTCCTGCCTCGACAGTTGCTTGTCGGCTCGCTGGGCCGAGATCACGGACGGGAAGGTCAACCGAGGTTTCCGCGGCTGCTTCTCGGATGGTTTGCCAGCCGGTACACCTACACAAGTGTGCTGAAAGTGCCCGATCCACAGTTTCTCTTCGACCTAGGTCCGCACCTTTGCGTTCATGTCCTACAAACCGGCACACGATGCCCGGAGTACAGAACCCGCATTGCGCGGCACCGTGCGCGACGAACGCATGTGACCAGCGGCGCCGTTCTTGTTCAGTTAATCCGTCCACCGTCGTGACAATCCGACCCGAGACCCGTCGAAGGGGAGTCACACAAGCAACCCTGGGGGCATCGTCGATAAGGACGGTGCAGCATCCGCACTGGCCTTGAGGGCTGCACCCGTCCTTTACCGATCGAACTCCCAGACGATCGCGCAAAGCCTCCAACAAACTGCCGTCGTCGTCGACGACGTCAACGTCACGTCCATCGACTTGGAACTGAATGATTCGTTCGATGCGAACACCTCCGACGCTAAGAAGTCTCAACGCTTCAGATGAGACCACAGTTCAGACTACGTTCCAAGGAGTGGATCACCATATGTGGCGCCCCGGCGCTATCTCTCGCAGAAGCTTTTTCGCCCTCGCCGGCGCCGGGTTCGGAGCCGCGGTCGTCGTCGCGGCGTGCGGAAGCCAACGCAAACAAATTAGCGAGGTACGCACAGCCTCAAAATGGTTTTCCGATCAGACCATCGTCGCCAACCAGGGACCTCAACGCACCATCTGGTCATTTTCCGACGGGGAGGGCAACCTGGGAGGGCTTTCGCCGGAATCCATCGAGGTTGCCATAGCCGATGCTGAAGGCCGAACGATCCACCAGACGATGGTCGGCCGCCACGTCGATGGGGTGGCAATGCCCTACTACCCAGTGATCGTCCCCTTCCAGACCGCGGGGATGCATGAATTCCAATTCGACCTCGGAAGACAAGGGCGTTATGTCGGATATGCAGCTCCGGGGCGACGGGGAAGCAGCACCATTTTCTGGCCGGGCGACCGCTTCCCCGAGGTACAAACTCCGACCGCTTCAAACTCACGCGGAGTAGACCCTATTTGCACTCGATCGCCTGCCTGTCCGTTTCACGAAGTCTCGCTTGATGATTCATTAGCCTCGACGCGCGCGACGTTATTAATAGTGAGTACTCCCGCTTTCTGCGGTACCAAATGGATGTGTGGGCCAGTACTCGAGAACCTTATCGATCATGTCAACGGCGGTATTTCAGGGCTCGATGTAATCCACGCTGAGGTGTACGCGAACCCATCGTCGGACAACCTTGGCCCTTTGTCGCCGATGGTTGAAGCTGCTGGCGTCAGCTATGAGCCGTTCATGTTTCTTCTCGACGAACGCGGCGTGGTTCTCAGGCGTCTGGATCACATATGGGACAACGCCGAATTGCGCGATCTCTTGCTACTCGCGTAACTACCGAAGGAGCATGCCGCTGCTCAGCTGAACGAGCTGCCGCACCCACAGGTTCGTTGCGCATTCGGGTTATCGATAGCGAAGCCAGAGCCCATCAGACCGTCTTTAAAATCCAGCGTGGCCCCGTCAAGAAGTTGTGCGCTCATCGGATCCGAAACGACTCGGATTTCACCGAAAAACTGAGACATGTCCTCGGCCTCGGTCTCGCTGTCAAAGAACATTTCGTAGCTGTAACCCGAGCACCCGCCCGGACGAACTGCTACTCGAAGCGCTAAATCGGCTTCGCCTTCGTCTTCAATCAATTCCTTTACTTTTTCCGCAGCAATATCGGTCAAAGTAATCACGATGCAACCTCCGGGTGTCACTCTCTTTTCATTGTAGCCAGGTAAGAGCGGTGGATCACGGGGGGTGGCATTACTAGCCTTGTAGGTGTGAGCGAAGAATTAGTCAGTGACGATCAAATCTTCGCTGTTTTGCGCGAGGTGATGGACCCCGAACTCCACGACAACATCGTGGATCTGGGCATGGTGAGGTCCGCATATGTTCAGGATCAAACAGTCCACATCACGATCGCGCTCACCACCGCCGGATGCCCGTTGAGGGCAACCATTAAGCGCGACTGCGAATCACGCGTCAATGCGTTGCCGGGGGTTAACAACGTTGAACTGCATTGGGACGAATTGACTCCGCAAGAGCGGACCAGGGTTATGGATCGAGCTCGTTCGCATGCGAGATCATCTGCGACACCAACGCAAATACCTGCGAGGACACGGGTGCTGTCCGTCGCGTCGGGGAAGGGGGGCGTTGGGAAATCATCAGTGACCGTCAACTTGGCCGCATGTCTCGCATCGCAGGGCTTCATCGTTGGAGTCCTCGATGCCGATATATGGGGGTTTAGCGTCCCACGAATGCTTGGAGTCGATTCTCGACTCAATGCTCGGCCCGCAGGTTCGGATGAGAAGCGGGGGAAAATCGTTCCGTTGGAGCGCCCCGAGGGGGACGGGCTAATCAAGTTGGTCTCCACAGGGTTGATGGTCGACACTGAGGAAACCGCGCTCATGTGGAGAGGTTTAATGCTCGCGAAAGCCGTAGAGCAGTTCCTTCATGACGTCGACTGGGGCGAACTCGATTACTTGCTCGTCGACATGCCTCCCGGCACTGGGGACGTTCAAATGGCTCTAGCGCGTTTGCTGCCTCAAGCCGAAATGTTGGTAATAACCACACCAGCTCTTAGCGCACAAAAAGTCGCTGTGCGGGTGGCGGACATGGCAAGACGCAGCCACATGCCAGTACTTGGCGTCATTGAAAATATGTCCGCGTTCGTGACTCCCGATGGAAAATCGTGGCCTCTATTCGGCGAGGGGGGAGGTCAGCGGCTAGCAGCCGAGATCGGTGTCCCATTGTTGGGTTCAATTCCTCTTGAACCGGCCGTATCCAAGGGAGGCGACACCGGCCAGCCCGTCGCTCAAAGTGGTGGACCAGCGGGCGAAGCGTTCCATGAAATTGCATCTCTAATTGTCAACGAAATTTCCCCGCCAATAAATATGGCGGAGTGCTCGGCCTCGTCCATGACCGAGGTGTCAGTCACTCTCGAGGGCAACTGAGGTCCCGTTTATCGGGTCGACCCTGGAGGCGGAGGCTGGGACAACGCATCTTCATAGCCAGCGTCCCCGGGCAACAACACCGTCGGCGACCCGTCTGAGGCTATGACGATGGCTGGCAGAATTTCGGGGATGTCGGAAAGTTCATTCGCCCACCGCATGACCTCATCAACGGAGTTCATGTCAACTAATGGCTCAAGGTTGGCCACGGTAGGAAGAATCATCTCAAACTTGCCCGCGTGGTGAAGTTTCATCGCCTCTTTGGGCGCAATCCAACAACTTTCTACGGTTTCTCCTCCATCATGGGCGGCACGTTGACCCTCAGGTGAACGCGCAACAAAAAATCGAGTATCGAACCTCTTAGTGGGCCCAATCGGCGTAATCCAATGACTGACATAGCGCAAAGCGTCCAGGTTGAGCGTCAGGCTCTCATCACGACACATTTCTGCGACGGTGCGTTTACCAGAATAAATCGCCTCGCGGTGCACCTGAAATTGGTCGTGGACGTGGGGGTCAGCTAGCGCTAGGTCTTCTCCGTCGATTCGCGCCAGCAGAGTCCCTGCCTCCTCAAAACATTCGCGCACTGCCGCAACCCAGTAGGCCAAACCTCCGCTTTCGATCCCAAGTTGCTTTGAAGCTTCGATGTCGTCAAGACCGACTGTTATCAGGTCCAGTTCTGCGTTTCCTTGGTCGTTAACGTCAAGTGCTCCTCCGGGGAAAACAAACTGTCCCGGCACGAACTCACTCTTTGGGTTACGTCTGAGCATGAACGTTTCAAGTCCAAATTCGCCGTCACGAACCAGCATGACCGTTGCAGCAGGTCGAACTTCGATTGCCGCAGTCACTGATCTCCTTCCTCGGGTGAGTGCCCGCCTTCGGTGGGATCGATCGGATTCCACGGAGGCAGGTCCGGCGAAGCAAAATTGGTTGACAAGCGGGAACGGAAACGACGTCGAATAGAACTAGTAAGCAAGTTTCGTATCGGGGGAATGAGAAGCATCAAACCGACAGCATCGGTCACAAAGCCAGGCGTAAGCATCAACGCTCCCGCAAACAGCACTGCGATGCCTGCCGAAATTTCGCTACCGGGCATCTCACCGTTTCGTAAGCGTTCGCGAGACTTTCGAATTAAACCAAGTCCCTGATGTTTAACTAGCCACGCGCCTAGGAGGCTGTCCACAACCAGTAATCCCGCCGTATTCCAGGCTCCAAGCGATTGTCCGACCTGGACGATAACCATGAGTTCGAGGATCGGGACAGCCACAAATAGAAGGAAAAGTAGGCCCACTTGTTTGATCCTAGCTACGGTCCGTAGGGCGAACCGAACCTCGGCGGACCTATCCTCATTAGTGTGCGTCCGCCTTCCGTTGACTCTTTAGCGCGATCACTCAGCGATATCGACTTACCACCTCCCCTGCTCGTGGACGCCGCCCGAACTGCAATTAGCAACGGAGAGCCTGAGTCAGCTCGCGAAGAAGCGGTGAGACTTCAAAGAGCGCTACTCGGGCCTGCGATCAACGCTACGGGGGTGTTACTCCACACGAATCTGGGTCGCGCGCCGCTCGCTTATAGCCAACCGGCGAAAGCGACGAATTTAGAATTCGATTTGGACACCGGTACTCGGGGTTCTCGCAATCATCATGCAGCAAACTTGATTTGTCGACTCACAGGCGCAGAAGCCGCGGTGATTGTCAACAACTGCTCCGCAGCTGTGGCGCTAGTCCTTGCCGCACTTGCTCGCGATCACGCGGTTGCAGTTTCGCGCGGCGAACTTGTTGAAATCGGGGGCGGTTTTCGGGTGCCAGATGTGATGGCGGAGTCAGGTGCTCAATTAGTGGAAGTGGGGACTACTAACCGTACGCGGTTAGCTGACTATCAGACTGCCCATCAGGCACACGATGTAGCTCTCTTGCTTAAGGTCCACCCCTCGAACTACCGCATCAGCGGGTTTACTGAGGACACATCGGTTAAATCTTTAGCAACTCTCGAGGTTCCGTTGGCGGTAGATCTGGGATCTGGGCTCATCGACAACGCCTGTTCTTGGTTGCGGGATGGACGCCCACCCTGGTTAGGTGACGAACCTGCGGTCAAACAGACTCTTGAGGAAGGCGCCGATCTAGTGACCTTCTCGTGCGACAAATTATTCGGGGGTCCTCAAGCGGGAGTCATTGCAGGGCGCGGCGACCTAGTAGAAGCGTGCGCAATTCATCCATTGATGCGCGCTTTTCGGCCGGGGGCTCTTGTCTTAAACGCTCTGCAACAAACAGCCCTGGCTTATTTGCGTCGCGATGGAGATGCCATACCGTTCTGGCGAATGGCACAGACATCTGTGAGCGAGTTGTTGTCGCGCGCAGAAGCGTTGGGGGTTGGCCGGCCCATCCAGACGGTGGCGATGACCGGAGGCGGATCTCTTCCCGGGGAACACATCCCATCGGCGGGAGTCGAAATCGCGGGGGATATATCTCAACTTCTTCGCGACGCCGATACCCCTGTGATTGCTCGAGTACAGGACCAAACCACTGTCATCGATCTGCGGACCGTCGATCCAAGTGACGACTCACTAGTCGCAGACGCTGTTGCTTCTTCCACTTAACCAATGCACGTAGTCGCCACCGCGGGCCACGTTGACCACGGCAAATCGACCCTGGTTCGTGCGCTAACCGGAACAGACCCCGATCGCCTTGCAGAAGAAAAGGAACGTGGCTTAACGATAGATCTGGGTTTCGCGTTCGCGACTCTGCCTTCAGGTAGGAAAATTTCGTTCATTGATGTTCCCGGACATATCCGTTTCATCAAGAACATGCTTGCGGGTGTAGGTGGAGTAGACGCCTGTGTCTTTGTTGTCGCGGCTACTGAAGGATGGAAACCTCAATCCGAAGAACATCTACGAATTCTGGAGCTCTTGGGGATACAGCACGGAGTTGTAGCGCTGACCCAAATGGGACTCGTTGATAACGAACTTGCCGAACTCGCGCGGCTCGACGTCGAAGAAAAGACGGAAGGAAGTTTCCTGGAGGCCGCAGACATCGTGGCTGTAGACAGTGTGAACGGCACCGGAATAGATGCTCTGCGCGACGCGTTGGACGTGATGACCGAGTCAACGCCCACAGCTTCGAATTTTAAAAGACCCCGGTTGTGGATTGATAGGTCTTTTGCGGCCACTGGCGCGGGAAGCATCGTTACCGGAACGCTGACTGGAGGGCGACTGCGAGTTGATGACGAGGTGTCACTCATTCCGGGAGGAAAGAAAGCGCGAATCCGGGGCATCCAAACTCAGGGAGAATCGCGTACCAAGATCGATCCTGGCCATCGAGTTGCGCTGAATCTCGCACATGTCGAACATCAAAGTCTCGGACGCGGAGTCGCTCTCGCGTTCCCAGACCAGTGGCATCAGACAGCAAAATTCGATGCCGAGCTAAGGGTCCTGCCCGACCTGGGCCACGAGGTGTCGCGGCGCGGTGCCTTCTCGATTTACGTTGGGTCGGGGGAATGGTCGATCCGTCTCAGAGTTTTGGGCCCAAATCGTCTTGCGCCTGGGTCGTCAGGACTTGTGCGAATCTTTCTTCCCGAGGAGCTCCCGCTGTTACCCGGCGACAGGTTCGTCCTGCGCGAGTCGGGGAGAGAAGAAACCGTGGGTGGTGGACAAGTACTCGATGTAGATCCTCAACTCAAAGCGTCAGAAGCACAACCCGATCTCTCAGTGGACCGCGTAATCGCTGAGCGCGGCTGGGTGCGAGCAGACGAATTGAAGCGCCTTACAGGCACCGCAGTCCAACCGGTTCTTGGTGATTGGGTCGCGCCGGCATCCGTCGTTGCTTCCGCTGTGGAAGAGGTGCGCTCTTTGATAGAAGCGGCTGGCCCTCTCGGTTTAGACGTGGCGTTGCTTGATGAACGGCAACGACTGATCGTTGATGATGTGGAAGATGTCCAGATGAAGGAAGGGCGAGCTCGGCGCGTAGATCAAGAGGACGTCTTGATTAACCACCCGCTCGTAGCCGAGCTTGAAGCTAATCCGTTCGCACCGGTGCAACCAACGGCTCAATCTCGAGAGGAAATTAGAGGCCTGATCCAACGTGGGATAGTGATCCAAAGCGATGGCGTGTTGTTCGCTGCATCTTCTATAGAGAAAGCGGCTATAGCGGTCGCTCGTCTCCTACAACAGAACCCCGCCGGCGTGACCGTGGCTGAAATTCGCGACGCGTTGGAGACCACTCGGAAGTTCGCGCTGCCTATTTGCGCAATTCTTGATAGCACGGGAGTGACCCGCCGCAGAGAGGACCTGAGGATCCCAGGGCCGCGGTTACCTGAACTCTGAGATCCCGGATCTGACCCGCTGAAACGTGTCTTAGGTTAAGACGCTGCTTGACCGTCAAACGTCAGCAGTATCTGGCGGCGCTCTGCTTCATTGGCGCCTCCCCAGATTCCGTGGGGTTCACGGATGTCAAGGGCGTAGGAAAGACAGTCTTCGATCACAGAGCACTGCCCGCAAATGGCTTTGGCTCGTCCTTCGCGCGCGAGTTTTTCGTCCTTGCGTTCAAACCGGGGCGGGGGAAAGAAAACTTGAGATTGTGGGCCCCGACATGCCGCTTTGTGTTCCCAACTGCCATCAGGCAATGCAGCCATATTCTCGCGCCCCCTGTCTGTCCCGTGGCTGGGAATCTAGGCGCGTTTGTGGAGTGTGGCAAGAGAAAATCGAAAAACGATTCAATTTTAGAAAGGCCCGTTGAACAGGACTTATAGGTCCTTTTCTGTGTGAGGTTCGGAGGTATCACCTAGCGCTACATCAGATGGAGATGGTCTCTTCTGTCGCATTTCTCGGTAATCGACAGCTCCGCCTTCTTCCGGTTCTACCTCAAGCACCAGCCCTTCAAGTGCCACAATCCTGGCGGGGTCACCTTCGTTGATGGGAGTTAGCCGGTTGACTCGGGCTCGCCATTGAGCATCCTTGAACATCACAATTCCTTCGGGAGTTAGGTCGGTGAAAGCAACGGCCATTTGACCGATCATCCATTCCCGCCCCAATGTGCTTGTCCCGTAGCGGGTGCGGATAAGCGCCGGCATTCCCGACAATACGAAGGCCAGAGTCAGGCAGATTCCGCCTGACAATGTGAGCCAACTCATCGCGTGAGACGCAAAAAGGCGAAGAGAGCCTGCAATCAGGAGTAGTGAGCCAACGAGGGTCCAAAACCTCGGGATACCTGTTTGAAGGTCGATCCCGAACGCCGTCATAGCGACCACCAACATGATTAGCGCCCACCATCGGATATCAAGAACACCCAAGCCGTAACACGCGAGTAGGAGCGAGGCAGTTCCCACTCCCCCGGCAACTCCGATGCCACCGGTGAAGAAATCTAAAAGGAGCATTGACATGCCAACCAGAAGCAATAAATAAGCGACGGCCGGGCTTGCCACTGTGTGAAACAGCTGGTCCAAGAGTGAAAGTTTGCTGAAAGCCACGCTGACGTCGTCGGCGATTGCTCGCCGCACGAGGCCGCCCGCCTGCTCAACCTCAATTGAAATCTCCTCAATCACGCCAGCATCTTCCATGGCTAAGAGAAAGTCACCCAAGGTGGGGGCCATCACGTCGACCAGTCCCGCATCGACTGCGTCTTGGCCGCGTTTGAGCTGGTCTCCCGTAGCTTCGAACGCGGCCCTTCGCGGGTTCGACCAGTCCCCGAATTGTCCGATTCGACTGCCAGGCGCGATTCCTGAATAGTCTGCGACAGTTGCCAAATGTGCAGCGGCTCCTTTGGCGGTGGAACCGCTCTGGCCGATCCACACGCCTACGGGAACAAGTGCTCCGTCAATATTTTCCAAAAGATCGAAGAGCTTTTCGTCGTCAACGGCGCCACCGGGGCTGTTGACTTGGAGCACGATCGTCAGCGCCCAGTTTCGTTGAGCGTCCTGAAGTTGGGCGTCGATGTAATCGATCTCTATGGGGTCTAGGAGTCCACTGACCTCAATGACTTTGATGACACGGGAGTGTTGGTGGCCGGTATGAGAAGCGGCGGGAGACGCGCCGAGGATCACTAGAATAAAGAGGCTTACGGCGAGGACTCCGCCAATGCGAAACACGCGGCTCATGTTGGTCAAAACTTCGTCCATCCGCCAATCGCTGGATACAGCGGCAAGGCTACAGAGACACGAACCTGACACCCATCTTCTAAGACCTAAGAGCTGTTTGCGTCATGTCCGAAAGGATCGCGACAGCTAGCCTCCAAGGAAGTGACTGACGTCCTTTTAGCGAGCGATGCAGATTGGTTGATCCAAGAGGTGCGTTCAGCCCTCAGCGATCCCGGCACGACAGTTGGGGTTGTCCGCGCGGGTAGCGAGGTCCGAAGCGCTGCCTCAGTGGGGTCCCCCGACCTTGTCATCCTTGATTTACAGATCGGCAATATGGGCGGCATGGCCGCGTGTATCGATCTTCGTCTCGAGATCGACGCTGGGCGCGTGTCGCCGGTACCGGTACTCATGCTTTTGGATCGTTCAGCTGATGTCTTCTTAGCTCAGCAGGCAGGAGCCGAAGGATGGATTGTCAAGCCGCTGGATGCTTTTCGACTCAAGATGGCTTCGGTGAAATTGTTATCTGGTGAGAATATGCGCGACGAGGTTGCTGACACCCCCGAAGTTGCGGGGAAGAGCATCGAGCTAGATCCACTCGTCAACAGCGATGACGCCAGCGACGATAGCGGCGACCAATCCAGCGATGATGACCCTGCCAAAGCTCTCTAGGGCTTGGTTGAAAGCTTGAACGCGATCGGAATCGTCTCTTGATTGCGGTAGCGTCGGTACCTCCGGAAACGGTCTGACGGGCAGTGGCGCAGGTTGGTAGCGCGCTTCGTTCGGGACGAAGAGGTCGTGGGTTCAAATCCCGCCTGCCCGACCATTGAGGGAGACCCCATTTCTGTGAGGGATAGTCCGATTTTGCCGAGCGTGTTTCGCGTATCTCCAGCCGAAGGTCATTCGCGCGTTCGGTGGCGGCTGTTTCTTTCGACCGCGCTTGGTTCCTACCTGGTGACCGCAAACATTTCCACCATGAACGTTGCCTTTCCTGGCTTGGAAGCGAGCTTCGCTGAAGCGACCAGGGGAACCCTTACATGGGTGTTGAACTCGTACACCATTGCCTTCGCGGCGCTGCTAATTCCCGCTGGGCGGTTGGCCGACCGGTTCGGGCGCCGGGAGCTCTTTTGGGCTGGTCTGGCCATTTTTGGTGGCTCATCGGTTTTAGTTGGCGCGGCACCGAATCTCGCGATTGTTATTAGTGCTCGCACTTTGCAAGGGGTAGGGGCTGCCCTGGTTACTCCTTCTTCTTTAGGACTCTTACTGGCCGACACGCCAAGTTCCCTTCGCACAACAACCGTCGCCAAATGGGGGGCAATCACCGCGCTTGGTGTCGCGACCGGTCCTTCGGTTGGGGCGCTAATCATCGATGCAACCAGTTGGCGTTGGGCGTTTCTGTTGCTTCCGGCAGCCTGCTTTGCCGCGTATGGGTGCGGAAGAGGGCACCTTCCCGACACGAAGGTCAACAAACAATCGCCCTTTCCTGATGGCTGGGGGGCGTTCCTCCTTGCTGCGGCTATGGCGTTACTGGCGTTTTCGATTGTGCAAATTCGGCCTTGGGGTCTTTTGTCATTGGGGGTGCAAACAAGCTTCGCTTTGGGGCTTCTCATTTTCTTCGGCGTCATCTCACGCAGTCGTGGACACGTCGCGCCAGCGATACCGCTGAAACTTTTCAAGATTCGAACGTTCGTATGGGCAAATGTCGCCACACTCATTCAAAGTTTTTCGCTGTCGGCGTCGTTGCTGGTGAACATTCTCTGGCTCACGGAAGGTTGGAGGTACAGCATCGCCACGGCCGGACTTGCCACCACAGCCTCCCCGCTGCTTGTCGCGTTACTGGCCCCTGTCGCCGGACGTTACGGGTCATACCTTGGTATCCGTAGGTTTGCCATCCCTGGATCTCTCGCCTGGGGTGTGGGAAACCTGCTGTATGTAGTGCTCATCACCGAACATCCAGCTTGGCTTTCCGTTTATCTTCCCATCTCTCTACTCGTGGGTGTGGGTGTTGCTACTACCTTCCCTTTAGTAACCGCCGCTGCCGTAATTGATGTCGGGCCCAGCGACTATGCGGTCGCCGGCGCGATATTGCAGGTGGCGCGACAATTTGGAGCGACAATCGGCGTCGCTTCGCTCATTTCTCTCGTTGGTGAATCAGCCGAACTCAATGCCTACAAGGCGGCGTGGCTCGTCGTCGCGATCTCCGGCGGCGTTTCTGCCATAGCGCTGATTTTCGTTGGAGATACACGACGATAGCGACGTCGTGACAACCTGATCGGCTAGACACGCGGTTCACCGGTTCGATACCTCCGAATCATGCGATGCTCTCATCAACTGTCAGCGGCGGCACAACGGCAAAAGAACCGCAGGAGATGTTTGAAGTGATTGATCCACACGGACGAGTGATGATGGTGAGCGGCGCTAACCGAGGTATAGGGGCGGCTTTGGCGCGGCGATTCCATGCAGATGGTTGGGCAGTCAGTCTGGGCGCCAGAAACTTGGACCAATTGCGAGAGTCGGTTCAGGAATGGGTTGACGAAAACGTCTCATGTCACCATTACGACGCTTTTGAGCCGGCCACCGGCACAGAGTGGGTCGAGTCGACCGTTGATTCGCGGGGACGCGTTGACGGATTGACGAACAACGCTGGCATTGGGCACATGGAGGACCTGTCGGATCTATCCGAGGAACTCCTTGACGAAATGTGGGCTGTGAACGTCAAAGGACCTCTGCGTCTCATTCAGGAAACTCTCCCCCAATTAGCGGTGTCAGGTGAAGGACGTATCGTCAACGTCGTATCACTCTCAGGGAAACGAGTGAAGGGAACCTTCGCCCCTGGATACGCCATGAGTAAACATGCGATGCTCGCTTTACATCATGCCGTTCGACACGCTTCGTTCGAACACGGAATTCGTGTTACTGCTATCTGCCCCGGCTACGTCGAGACCGATATGACCTCTAGCTTCGGTGTCGACCCTGAGATCATGATCAAGGCCGCTGATCTTGCTGAAACAGTCGCGACGATCGTCAGGCTTCCCAATACTGCAACCGTCGCCGAAATCTTGATGACCTGCGAACCCGAAGTTTTGGGATAATTAGTTCTATGAATATCGCGGAACTCCTTGATCGAAATCCTGATCCTGAGAGCATCGCGTTGGTGGATCGCTCTAAGGCACCCGCGGAGCGATTAACTGTCGTTCAGATCCAAAACCGAGTGAAGGTATTCGCGGCGGCACTTCTCAATCGCGGTCTTCAACCGGGGTCTCGTGTCGGGATGCTGGCCAGCAACTTAAGCGAGTACTACGTCGTCATGTTTGGCGTTCCCGCGGCGGGCATGGTTTTTGTGCCGCTCAACTCCAGGTTGCCTGACTCAACTTTGGAATACATCGCACAAGACGCAGATCTGGAGCTCCTAATCGCGGACTCTGAGCACTCCTCTTCTCTACCTTCAGTTCCCACTGTTGTAGTCGGATCGGATGAGTGGGCAGAAGTTATGGGTGGTTCGGCAGCTAAACAACTCGCTGAAGTTCAGCCATCGGATGTCGCGATTCAGATCTATACATCGGGTTCCACTGGACGACCTAAGGGAGTATTGCTGTCGCACGAGAACGTTACTTTTACGGTCCTTGAATACGGTGCGGCGCTCCCAGGGGAAGTCATGTTGGTATCGGCGCCGCTGTACCACAAGAACGCTTCTATGGCCTCGAAGCTGGCTTTTGCCAGCGGCGGCCAGGTAGTCCTTCTACCCGAGTTCTCGCCACGCGACTACCTCGAAGCCATCAACGACCACCAGGTCACCATGTGTTCGGGTGTACCCACCATGTACGCCCTCGTGACCGCCGAATTACAAGAATCTTCCGTCAGCTATGACCTTTCATCGGTACAAAGAGTTCTGATCGGCTCGGCACCAATGACTGAGGCGCTTTTTGACGACGTTCAGGCACTCTTCCCCAATGCCTTTGTCACCAATGGCTATGGCACAACGGAAGCAGTGTTGGAGTTTGGGCCCCACCCTGAGGGTCGTCCGAGACCCAAAATCGCCCTCGGATACCAACACCCCAAAGTCGAACTGAAGCTCATTGATCCCGAGACTGGGAAAGAAGCCAATCATGGCGAGCTGTGGGTCCGGTCCAAGGGGGTGATGCGCGGCTACCACGATCTTCCCGATGTGAACGCCGAACAACTCACTGACGGTTGGTACCACACCGGTGATCTGATGCACCGAGACGACGAGGGTTGGTATTTCTTTATAGGGCGGGTCGATGACATGTTTGTTTGCGCAGGCGAAAACATCTACCCGGACTCTGTGGAACAAATGTTGGAACAACACCCGGCCGTACATCAAGCAGTTGTCGTGCCCGTTGCCGATGACCTAAAGGGTCAGCTACCCGCCGCTTTCGTTCGGGTTGAACCCGGAGCATCAACCACTGTTGAGAACCTCAAGCAGCATGCAATCGAAAATGGTCCCGCGTACGCTCACCCTCGTCATATTTGGTTTGTTGACGAGATCCCACTTGCTTCCACAGCAAAAATTGATCGCTCCGGTCTCGTTCAACGAGCCGAAGAATTGTTGTCGACACGGGGGCAGAACCCATGAAAGCAATCGTTTTCAACGAACACGGATCACTCGACGTTTTGAGGTACCGAGATATCGAGGAGCCTGTGTTACGGGCCGGTGAAGTTCGCGTCGCCGTCCGATCTTGTTCGCTCAACTATCACGACGTGTTCACCCGACAGGGCATGCCGGGCATAAAGGTGCCCCTACCGGGGATCCCCGGATGCGATTGTGCCGGTGTGGTCGCTGAGGTCGCAGACGACGTCGGTGACTGGACTGTCGGAGATCGAATCCTCGTGGATCCGGTCACTTATCAGGATGGAAAGATGTGGATGATTGGCGACACCTTATGGGGGGCGTACGCAGAATTTGTCGTTGTTCACAGGGACCAACTGATCCGCCTTCCTGACGATGTTTCCTTTGACGACGCTTCTTGTTTGCCGGTCGCTTACGGGACGGCCCACCGAATGATGCTGACCCGCGGAGAAGTTAAAGCTGGCGACTCAGTCCTGATCCTCGGTGCTAGCGGTGGTGTCGGCACCAGTGCGTTGTTGCTTGCCAAGATGCGAGGCGCCTTTGTTATTGCGGCCGCAGGGACTGATGAAAAATGCCGACAACTCCGATCGTTGGGTGCCGATGAGACCATCAACTACAGCACCACTGACTTTGTGAAATATTGCCGCGAAACAACCGGCAGCCTTTTCAGTGGAGGCGGTTATGACGTCGTCGTGAATTTCACTGGTGGCGACACCTGGGCATCATCTCTTCGATGCGTAAAACTCGGCGGTCGAGTGTTGACCTGCGGTGCAACGGCAGGGTTCGATCCTCCCACGGACTTACGGTTCATTTGGACAGCAGAGATGGACATACGAGGCTCGAATGGGTGGAAACGAAGTGATCTCGACCAGTTGCTTGAGCTCACCAGAACCGGTGAATTTAAGCCGGTCATAGACTCCTGCGTTCCGTTAGAAGATGGCGTCGCCGCGCATCAGGCACTTGAGGAACGGAGATTCTTTGGAAAAATAGTGATCAACGCTGACGCGTCCGTCTGAATTCGTGTCGAGTCATTGAACGATCTGCGGGATTCTTTCCGTTGGCTGCGTATAAGGAAAATCGTCTGCGAATCCCGCTAGCAGCTTGAAAACGGTTGGATCAGAACAATCGTCGGCAAGTTCGCGCGGAAACAGGTTCTTAATATCGTCTTGGGGAAGAATCATGTAATGCCGGAAGTAATTCGCTATCGATAACCGCATACCCGGCGTCATTCGAGGAAACGCTCCATGCCATGTTGCCCCGTGAAACACGATCAGCGACCCCGCAGGGGCCTCCACGGGTACAGCTAACTCAACTGCTTCAGGAAAACGGGGTGGTTCCATCCGCCGATGTGATCCAGGGACGTAAGCCAGAGCTCCGTCTTGGTGGGTGTAATCGGTCAAGCACCAGTTGGTATTCGCCGTCAGGGCGTTGCGACCCCACGGTCGAGGTACCGCCATTTGGTCACAGTGCAAACCGAGGTTTGGTCCGTAGCCGAACTCACCTTGCCATTTCACGAACGCGTTGTGACTGCTGAAACGTGTAGCGGTCCGCCCAATTAGGTGTCGAATCAGCGCTAATGCGGCGGGGTTGATTGCGAGATCGCGGAACAAACGATCTCGGGCACAGAGCTGCTGCACAAGAAATTGGCTCGGTTCTCCTCGGTCTCCGTTGAATTGAGCGATGACATTGTCGTCCGCGGTCATAGTGAGTGCCGTGTCTGGGCCGTCGTCTAGATCGAATCCGCAGCCGACGGTTTGCTCAGCTTCAACTAGTAGCTGGTCGCGAATGGCACTTATGGTGTCAGTTCCGACTCCGGTCTTTTTGGGCGGCACCACACACAACCCGTCGACTTCCAACTGAAGGACAAATTCTTCAAGGTCCAACTCTTGCACTTCAGCACTCAAGCGCGTTTCTAAAGTCTCTCTGTCCATAGTCCGAAACTAGCTTGTCACCGCGACGGCTGCTCCGCTGCCTCTCTATGGGTTAAGAGTGACCGAAAGAACGCTTCCACCTTCGACACTCTCGCCCATAGCGGCGTGCAATATCGAAATTTGCACCGGTTCTGGTCGGAATATGACGTCACCGTGTCGAACGATTCCCGTTGCGGTCATCCCGACCGATAGTTGCCAGGATCGAATCGCGGACACCGTGAGCGGCGTAACGTGATGGTCGACGGTGAGGTCAGTGGGGTCTCCCGTCGCGGCTTCGTCGCTAACAAATCCGAGATTCACAAGGTTGCGTTCAAGTTGTGCGACGTCGGGACCGTCGGGGATCTTGTATGTGATCTCTCGATACATCGGCAGAGAACCCTTCATTAACACAACCGGTCGATGATCGACGGCGTACAGAGCGGTGCCGAATTCGACGACGTCGCCGGGTCTTGGAAGCCAGGTAACGGCTCCCACCGAAGCGTTGTTCAGTTTTTGAGTGGGTCCTTCACTAACGAATTCAGCGACCTCTTCTTCAGATTCTTCTGGTTCGTCAATACTTGATGCTCCAACCGCCTGGCTAGAGATCGGTTCTGCTATCTCTTCTTCGACGGCTTTTTTTGGTGTGCCGGAGATCCCGATAACAATCACGACCGTGCAGGCACCAGCGAGAAGCAGCACGATGATGATGGTGAGGGTTTGCTTCATCGAATGTCACACTCAATAACTCGGTCAAAAAGGTTCACTAAAACTGAACAGATGCTCGGGGGCACTCTCCCACTGTTTCACGCTGAACGGTTGAATGCCCATTAACACGAGTTTCGGAGCCTAACGTCAAGTCGTGCACTTGTCTGAACTGCAACAACTCATGGAAAAGACTTACGGCCTTCGTGATAGTGAACGCGGGCTCGCGGCTACCGTCGCCTGGTTGACTGAAGAATTGGGAGAACTTGCTCAAGCGGTCCGCAAAGGTACTCCCGAGCAGCAACTTCACGAAATTGGGGATGTCTTGGCATGGGTGGCTTCGCTTGCTGTTCAACTGGATCTATCGCTTGAGGAGGCGGTCGCGCGTTACGTAGACGGCTGCCCTAGATGTCAAACACAACCATGCAGGTGTCCTGATTTATCGATCGGCAATTAGCAAATGCCCTGATCACGGACGGTCTCCGCGATCTGAATCGCGTTGAGCGCCGCACCCTTCCGCAAATTGTCGCCAACCACGAACAGGGCTAGGCCGTGTTCAACCGTCGGATCGCGCCGTATTCGCCCAACGTAGGAAGGGTCTTCACCAGCAACGAGGAGAGGAGTTGGGACATCTGAAACCACCACCCCATCAGCTGTCTGAAGAATTTGGGTTGCCCGTTCCGGTGTTATTTCAGAACTGAACCGCAAATTAAGTGCCAGAGAATGCCCGGTGAAGACGGGCACGCGGACGCAGGTCCCAGATACGCGCAACTCTGGGATTCCCAATATCTTTCGACTTTCGTTACGAAGTTTCTGCTCTTCGTCAGTTTCACCGCTGGAGTCGGCTACGAAATCTCCGGCGTGTGCAAGCACATTGTGTGCGATCGGTTGCGCGAACGAAGACGGTGACGGGTGATCCACAGCCGTCCCGTCAAAGGCAAGGTTTTCAACATTGTCAAGGGTCGCGCGGAGCTGATCACCGAGCTCCGCTACGCCCGCCAAACCTGCCCCCGATACTGCTTGGTAGGTAGAAACGATCATTCCTTCGAGGCCTGCTTCTGCGTGAAGCGGAGCCAAAACTGGCATCGCTGCCATTGTCGTGCAATTGGGGTTAGCAATAATGCCTTTGGGTGTGTCGGTAACTGCCTGGGCGTTGACTTCAGGCACTACAAGCGGCACATCAGGGTCCATGCGCCATGCAGATGAATTGTCGATTACTAACGCACCTTGAGATGCAACTTGTTCGGCAAGTGACAATGAGGTCGTCTTGCCAGCAGAGAACAGGACGATGTCAAGGCCCTTGTACTCAGCTGTACCGGCATCTTCGACAACGATGTCTGTCCCGGCCCATTCAAGACTCGTGCCCGCTGATCGCGGGGAGGCAAAGAGACGCAACTCCTCAATCGGGAATGTCCGCTCCGAAAGGATTTGGCGCATCACTCCGCCGACCTGGCCTGTGGCTCCAACGATTCCTACTCGCATAACTTTCGAGGTTACCGATGGTCGGGCCGCACGCCGCGGTGGATAAAGGCCCGGCGGTTCAATCCAAGCCGTATGCGGTATGTAACGCCGCCGTTGCCCGGTCGACGTCATCTTCAGCAACCACACAGCTAATTCGGATCGGTGAGGTGGCGATCATCTCGATGTTGACGTTGTTCTCAGCCAACGTTTCGAACATGGTCGCGGCCACACCGGGATTGGACGCCATTCCCGCTCCGACGACTGACACGCGTCCCAGATTCGGATCGGCGGTAACCCCTCCAAATCCCAACTCACCAGCGAGGGTTTCACAGGTGGATGTGGCGACTTCAAGATCTTCTAGGGGCACGGTAAAGGAAATATCGGTGCGATCGGTTTCGCTGACGTTTTGCACGATCATGTCAACATTGACCGATGCGTTAGCCAACGTGCGGAAAACCCTCGCGGCGAGGCCAGGTTCGTCTTGGACGCCGCTCAGGGTGATCTTGGCTTGACTGGTGTCGGGAACAACCCCGGTAATAATCGCTCTTTCCATCTCAGGATCCTCCTCAAGTACCCATGTACCCGGTTCCCAGGTATACGCGGACCGCACGTGGAGTGGGACACCGAAGGCTCGGGCCACTTCTACCGAACGCATCGCCGGTTTGGGGCAACCGACGGCGGTCATTTCAAGCAATTCATCAAAGGAAATAGATTCCATTCGTTTTGCAGCGGGACAGACGCGGGGGTCTGTAGTGAACACCCCGGAGACATCGGTGTATAACTCGCAAGCGTCGGCTCCTAAGCCGTGTGCAAGAGCAACCGCTGTGGTGTCGGAGCCGCCGCGACCGAGAAAGGTGACGTTGTTGTCGGTGGACATCCCTTGAGCGCCTGCCACCACCGCAACACGTCCCTTATCTATTGAATCGCGGACCCGGTGGGGGTCTACCGACAGAATTTTGGCGTTGCGATGATTGCTATCAGTCTCAAATCCCGCCTGATTCCCGGTGAAGGAATCAGCCGGAACTCCAGCAGAATGCAATGCCAGACACATCAGGGCGATAGCTTTTCGCTCTCCCGAGGTGATCAACATGTCCATCTCGCGTCCCGAGGGGTCGTCGTTGACCTCGTCGGCCAGTCGGAGGAGTTCGTCGGTCTCCTTACCCATGGCACTCACGACCAATACGACGTCGTCACCTCGAGTCCGAGTGCGTTTGACGTGATCGGCTACTTCACGCATACGATCCGCGTCCGCGACCGAAGTACCGCCGAACTTTTGGACTAGAAGTGCCACAGGATTCGAGGGTACCTGTGTACTAGTCAGATGCCCTAAGTGATTTCGCGTCATATGTAGATGGGTTTAGGAGAGCAGCGTTGCTACCTTCGGTGGTGAACGTTCTTTCGAGGGGACCAATAAATCAAGTTATGAGCAATAACAAGCGTGAACGGCAAAGAGCTCGGCGTCAGGAGCAGGACGATGCTACTAAGCGTGCCAAAAAGAGCGCTAAGCGAACGAAAGTTCTCATTCGCTGGGTCGCTATCGCTGTGGCGGTACTGCTGGTCGCTTTTTTGTGGAGTTTGACAGGACGCGACAGCCAGAGCGACAGCCAAGGCACGGAAACCACTTCTGTTGGTGCGAAAACCCTTGGAATAGAGGGATGCCCCGCGCCTGATGGCTCCTCGGAGCGAAAAACGCGGTTTGGTACGCCACCGAAGACCTGTATTGATATCGGTCGGTTGTACGCCGCCGAATTTTCGACCAACTTGGGCAACTTTACGGCGGTCCTGGACCCGACACTGGATTCTCGCAGCGTCAATAACTTCATATTTCTTGCTCGCCATCACGCTTACGACGAAACGATTTTTCATCGTGTTATCCCAGAATTCGTGATTCAAGGTGGAGATGTTGAGGGAATGAACGGTCGTGGCGGACCCGGTTACGCGTTCACTGGCGCCTACGGTCCGGAGCGGGGGTATCGAGTTGGATCGCTAGCAATGGCCAATAAGGGAACACCGAGTAGCAACGGATCTCAGTTCTTCGTGGTTACGGGACCCTTGGGCGTTGCGTTGGATTCGAACTATTCACTGATGGGTCACGTTGTCCAAGGACTTGATGTGGCCTTAGCTATCCAAGGGATCGAGACTGACTCATCTCAACTTCCGATTGATCCCGTCTCACTTGTCTCAGTAACGGTCTCTGAAGCGACCTCTGCTCAAGCTGATGCCTACAAGGATTTGACCGATTAGTCGTTCCTCTTTGAGTCCGGGCTCGGGAAATGCGTATGCTCACCAGTATGCGTGGGGATACTTTGACCGGACCGGCTGAGCCGCAACCAAGCCGCTGGACATTTCCGCCGGCTCATACGGCGGACGAAAATGGGCTCGTCGGGGCTGGTGCAGACTTAGAACCAGGCACATTATTAGCCGCGTACAGTTCGGGGCTTTTCCCGATGCCGCTAGGTGACACCATCGGTTGGTGGTCACCTGACCCTAGGGGAGTTCTCCCCCTCTCATATCTGCGAGTGGGAAGATCACTTCGCAGGGCGTGTCAAGATTTTGATATCCGCGTGGATCATGCCTTTGACCAAGTCATCGACGCTTGCGCGAGCCCGGTGCGTCCTCATGGTTGGATTGATGCCAATGTTCGTGACGCGTACCTTGAGCTTCACCGATTGGGTTGGGCACATAGCGTCGAAGCGTGGCGGGACGGCGAACTTGTAGGGGGCCTGTACGGAGTTGCCATCGGTTCCTTCTTTGCAGGAGAGTCGATGTTTCATTCGGCCCCGAACGCTTCGAAAGTCGCTTTAGTCGCTCTAGTTGATGCCATGAAAGTGACGGGCGGAGCTTTGATTGATGTGCAATGGAACACTCCGCATTTAGAAAGCTTGGGTTCAGTAGAAATTAACCGCGACGCGTACCTTGAGCTTTTAGCTGAAGCCGTTGACCGGCCTTTGGCTGAGGTCTGGTCTAGGCCGATGAATTTCGCTTTGCTCGATGATTGAGAGCTAACCGACACGTTCTTGTGCCGCCCCGCCAAGGCAAGGAGTTCGCGTGACCGACGCATCCGAATCACGACGGGATCACCCCTGGGTGATGCGTACCTATTCGGGGCACAGTTCTGCCCGAGCTTCCAACGAGTTGTACCGAACCAACTTAGGGAAGGGTCAAACGGGCCTTTCTATAGCATTCGATTTACCTACCCAAACCGGGTACGACCCCGACCATCCTCTTGCTAAGGGTGAAGTGGGAAAAGTCGGTGTTCCGGTCGTCCACCTAGGCCAGATGAGCACTCTGATGGACCAAATCCCGTTAGAGCAGATGAACACCTCGATGACGATTAATGCGACTGCTGCGTGGCTGTTAGGCCTCTATCTCGCGAACGCCGAAGGGCAAGACGTTGACCCGACGCAGTTGCGGGGCACTACCCAAAACGACATTGTCAAGGAATACCTAAGCCGAGGCACATACGTCTTCCCGCCAGAAGCCAGCAAAAGATTGATCGTGGATATGATCGCCTACTGCTCGGAGCACGTTCCGCTGTGGAATCCGATAAACATCTGCAGCTATCACCTCCAAGAGGCTGGGGCCACTCCGGTTCAAGAAATTGCTTATTCGTTGGCGAACGCTATTGACGTCTTAGACGCAGTGCGCGACTCGCGGCAGGTCCCAGAAGAAAGATTTCCGCGAGTTGTTGGCAGCATCTCGTTCTTTGTGAACTCGGGAATCAGATTCGTGGAGGAAGTCTGCAAAATGAGGGCTTTCACTCAGATGTGGGACCAAATATGTGAAACCCGTTACGGGATCGCCGACCCGAAACTTCGTCGGTTTCGCTATGGAGTGCAGGTCAACTCACTTGGTCTGACTGAGGCACAACCAGAAAACAATGTCCAAAGAATCGTCCTTGAGGCTTTAGGGGTCACGTTGTCCAAACGGGCACGCGCTCGTTCGATCCAACTTCCGGCATGGAACGAAGCATTGGGGTTACCTCGCCCGTGGGATCAGCAGTGGTCTCTTCGGATGCAACAAGTGCTCGCTCTGGAAACAGATTTGCTGGAATATGAAGATATCTTTGACGGCTCCCACGTCATCGAAAGCCGCACAGAAGAGTTGATTCGCGACGCTGAGGCGGAGCTAGCCGAAGTGACGGAGCTAGGTGGCGCGTTTGCCGCGATTGAGGAACTGAAGACACGGCTCGTTGCTAGCCACACAGAACGGGTACGCCAAATTGAAGCCGGCGAATTGACTGTGGTTGGAGTCAACGCGTTTCCCGAAACGGCTGCCTCACCGCTAGCAGGGGACGAAAGCTTCTTGAAGGTAGATCCGAAGGTAGAAACCGAGATGACTGAAGATCTCCGTTCATGGCGGTCGTCTCGGTCGCAAGACGAGGTAGATCAGGCCTTGCAGAACCTCAGGGAAGCCGCCGAGAGTGACGAAAACATCATGCCGCATACAATCTTCGCGGCTCAGGTCGGGGTCACAACGGGCGAATGGACAGGTGTGCTTCGCGAGGTCTTTGGCGAATATCGCGGTCCCACAGGTGTGCAGGCCCCTCATGGGAGTTCGGCGGGCTTAAGGGAAGTTGCGAAGCGGTCGGGCAGTATCACAGGAGGTCCGCCGCGGCTACTTGTTGCAAAACCGGGCCTTGACGGTCACTCCAACGGAGCCGAACAGATCGCTGTAGCCGCGCGAAATGCCGGAATGGAAGTTATCTATGAAGGAATTCGCGTCACTCCCCAACACATCGCTGCTTCAGCGCGAGATGAAGACGTCGACGTGATTGGCTTATCTGTCCTATCCGGCAGCCATCTGGAGCTAGTACCAGCGGTGTTGAAAGCTCTGCGCGATGAGGAGGTCACCTCGCCAGTGGTGGTCGGTGGAATCATTCCCGACGAAGATCGACAAGTTCTGCTAGATGCAGGAGTTTCACGCGTGTACACGCCCAAGGACTACGCATTAGTGGGAATCATGAATGATTTGGTCGATCTGGCTGAATCGACACGACCAAAATAATCTCGTTATCGGACCGAGCTAGTTCTCAAACCACCCTGCATCTGATCCCGGCGTCGTCTCGTTGTCCGCCCCCAGGGGGCGACCAACCCAGCGAACTTGGCCCGGTGTTCGAGAAAGCGAAGCGACAAGTCCCTGCATCACTAATCCGTTGACTTCAACTAAGGCACCGCGGCTAGCTACGTGAGGGTCAGATGACAGCTGTCCCACATCCAGCACTGGTGCAGCTGCTGCTTCCGCGGTTTCGAAAGCTTCTAAAGCTTGGTTCAAAGTCCGTTGACTCACCCATTCAGCCATCAATCTGTCGACTTCTTCTCGGTTCTCAATTCGGCCATCAAATGTTTGGAACCTTTCGTCGTCGGCGACACCAATTATTTCCATAACTCTTTGAGCAACGGAATCACTTGATGTGCTGACCGCAATCCATCCACCATCGGAAGCCTGGTAGGTGCCTCGCGGCACGCTGTAGGCGATCCCCGAACCCAGTCGCGGCTGCAAATACCCCTCGGTGTGCCAGGCAGAAATAAGCGGACCCATGATTTGCATAATGGTTTCGAGCAGATTCACATCGACGGTCTGGCCTCCCCCTGCATGAACAGCGACCATGGTCGCAAAAGCTGCTGCTAAGCCGGCGAGCTCGTCTGTTAACGCGATCGGCGGCAACAATGGAGCGCCGTCTGCCTCCCCGTTCATGGAAGCAAAGCCGCTCATTGCTTCCGCCAACGTCGCGAACCCTGGACGATCTCGGTAGGGGCCAGTTTGTCCAAAACCAGTTAGCCGGGTAATCGTCAACTTCGGATTTGTTTCGAATAGCTCATCAGGAACTAAGCCCAGCGCCTCAAGTTTTCCGGGCCGAAAATTTTCCACAAGAACGTCAGCGACAGTGAGCATCCGCTTCAGGGTCGCCAAGTCCTCGCTATTTTTAAGATCCAAGGTGATGGCTCGTTTTCCCCTATTCGCTAATTTCCACCACAGCGTTTCACCATCGGCTGCTCGCCATCCGATGTTCCGCGACGAATCTCCCGACGGACGTTCCACTTTGGCTACGTCGGCACCGAAATCTGCCAGATATCTTGCGCAGTGCGGCCCGGCGAAAATGGTCGATATGTCGACAACGCGCAGATCGGCTAGGGGTAGATCGCTAACGGTCACTGCAAGATCCTGCCATGGGTATCGCTGTTTCGGCGAACGTGCGACTATGAATAAGAGTCCTAAACGAAACTGAAAGCACCACTATGACTGTCACGGACGGCGCCCCGTTTCATCTTCGAGGTAACTACGCCCCAGTGTTTAACGAGGTCAGTTCAGACGCTCTTGAAGTGCGCGGCTCTATACCGGTCGAACTTGATGGACGTTATCTGCGTAACGGTGCCAATCCGATTACGGGTGAGTCTGCTCACTGGTTCCTCGGCGATGGGATGGTTCACGGTGTCCGCCTGCGCGAGGGTCGAGCCGACTGGTACCGCAACCGTTGGGTACGAACACCGTTTTACGACAATCCGACGAAGCCCGTAATCGATCTCGACAACCTGGACTTCAGCAGCGAGAACTCGAAGGCGAACACCCATGTGGTGCACCACGCTGGACGCATTCTCTGTCTCGAAGAGGGCCATGTCCCGTGGGAAATTTCAGAAGAATTAGAGACCATCGGACCTCATTCTTTCGCTGGTCGACTCGATGGCTCGTTTACCGCCCACCCCAAGATCTGTCCTCTAACTGGGGAGATGCTGGCCTTCGGCTACGGGTTCTTACCCCCTGCGTACCTGACCTTTTTGCGCGTCTCGGCGGAGGGCGAGCTTGTACAGCAGCAGAACATCGAGATTCCGGCGCCCGTAATGATGCACGACTTCAACATCACGGCGAGTCGGGTGGTGTTCATGGACTTACCTGTCGTATTCGATTTCGAGATAGCGGTCACCGGGGGAATGCCGTTTTCGTTTCAACGAGATAACGGAGCGCGACTTGGAGTGATGGAGCGCGAGGCTGGCGCCACTGACGTCCAGTGGCTCGATATCGACCCTTGCTACGTGTTTCACCCTGTCAACAGCTACGACGTCGATGGTCGGGTAATCATTGATGTCGCCCGGTACCCCAACATGTGGGAGGCCGGAAGCACAGAATTTGACGCCAAGGCGAACTTGTGGCGCTGGGAAATCGACACCGTGGCGGGTCTTGTAACTGAAACGCAGCTAGATGATCGCCCAATCGAGTTTGGCCGCATAGCTGACGATCGGGTGGGCCTGAAATATCGGTTCGGCTATGCGGTTGGTTCCAAAGGAGATAGTTCCGATCCTGAAGCTGGCACCATCGTGAAATACGACTTCGATACCGGTAACTCATTGGCCTGGGATTTCGGTAAAGGCCAAGACCCCGGGGAGTTTGTGTTCGTAAACCGGCCTGGATCCACTGACGAAGACGACGGCTGGCTGATGGGGTATGTCTATGACCGATCCCGCGACGGGAGCGCTTTGCTGATTCTTGACGCCGCGGACCCGGGGTCAGAACCCGTCGCTGAAGTTGTACTCCCTCAGCGGGTGCCGTTTGGTTTCCACGGTTCATGGATATCGGCTTAGGCGCTACACGTCTTCGCTGACTTAGGCACCGGTGAGTCGATTAGTAGGTCCGGGGTGGCCAGTCGGAGGGTTCATCCCACCAACGACCGCTAAATCTCCAGTTTGAGTTCGACGTTTCGTTCATCACGGCCGGTCGCGGCCACAGGAGTTCTATAGCGGTAGCGATGGCTGCCGCCTCTTCATCACTCGGTGAAGGGCGAATCGTTCCCAATATGGGGCTGTTCACAATGGAACATTTCCGTGTTTGCGTTTGGGTAGTTCTTCTCGTTTGCTTTCAATCATTTGGAACGCGGCCACGACCTTTTGACGCGTTTCGGCTGGATCAATGACTGCGTCGACGATCCCACGTTCAGCTGCTACGTAAGGGTTCGCATACTTATCTGTGTAGTCATCGACAAGTTCAGCTTTGCGGGCCTCGGGGTCCGCTGCCTGTTGTAGTTCCCGTCGGTTAAGAATTTCCACTGCTCCCTGCGGACCCATGACAGCGAGCTCCGCGGTGGGCCAAGCGAAAGAGATATCGCACCCTACGGACTTCGAATCCATCACCACGTAGGCACCGCCATAGGCTTTGCGGGTAATTACCTGCACTCGGGGCACGGTGGCCTCGCAATAGGCATAGAGAAGTTTGGCTCCGTGCCGGATAATGCCGCCATGTTCTTGGTCCACGCCGGGGAGGAAACCGGGAACGTCAACGAACGTCAGCAACGGCAAATTAAAGGCGTCACAGAATCGGACGAAACGCGCGGCTTTTTCTGAGGATTCGATGTCTAGGACCCCAGCCATCACCATGGGCTGATTGCCGACTATGCCCACCGAACGGCCGTCTATGCGTCCGAAACCGCAGACGATCGATCCCGCCCAACTGGCGTGATATTCGAGGAATTCTCCGTCGTCGACAACTTCTGCAACGACGTTTTTCATGTCATATGGGACGTTGGCACTTTCGGGCAATATGTCCCTCAGCGCCGAACAATCACGTTGGGGATCGTCGCTATTCGGCATCCTGGGCGGGTGATCGAGATTGTTTGAAGGCAGAAACGAGAGCAGGTATTTCACGTCGTCGAGAACACTCTGTTCGTCACCAGCAACAAACGAAGCGACACCTGATTTGGTGCTATGAGATCCCGCTCCACCTAACTCTTCTAAGGTGACTTCTTCTCCGGTCACAGTCTTGACCACATCTGGCCCTGTGATGAACATGTGACTGCTGTCGCGAACCATGAAAATGAAGTCGGTCATTGCAGGCGAGTAGACAGCTCCGCCGGCGCAGGGTCCCAAAATCACGCTGATTTGGGGAATGACTCCTGACGCTTGAACGTTGCGGCGGAAGATGCCTCCGTAACCCGCCAACGAGACGACTCCTTCTTGAATGCGAGCACCAGCTCCATCGTTCAACCCGATCATCGGAGCGCCAACGGACTCGGCGAGGTCCATGATTTTGTGCATCTTTTCGGCAAAAACCTCACCGAGGGCACCGCCGAACACCGTGAAATCTTGGCTGGCGACAAACACTTTTCGCCCATCAATTGTTCCCCAGCCGGTGATGATTCCATCGGTATAGGGGCGGTCGTCTAAACCCACATCGTGCGCTCGGTGACGCGCAAGCATGTCAAGTTCATGAAATGAATCTTCGTCAAGCAGGTATTCGATGCGCTCGCGGGCAAGCATCTTTCCTTTTTCTTGCTGGCGAGCGACTGCGCGTTCGGTGCCAGCGCTAAGGGCCGCCTGGCGCCGTTGTTCGAGGTCATTCAACCGTTCAGACATGCTGGGATTGGACACGACAACCGAGCGTAGCGTCCGTCGGCTGCCGCACCCGTCTCACCAGGAATACCTTTCTGTTCGAACG
>DGLO01000070.1 GCA_002388005.1 Candidatus Neomicrothrix sp. UBA4542 | reverse complement strand
GGGTCAGAGTCGAGTCCATGCAGAATTTCGGTCTTTACTCCTGAGGTCTCCGCCATCTCACCCCAGCCGACTGCGAAACGGCCAGACTCAAGAACTAACACCTTGTCACCTCGAGACAAGGTGTTACTGATCACCATTTCCCAAGCGCCATGACCGTTCGAGACCGTGATATAGACCGGTTGTTCTGTTCGAGCAATTTTTCGCAGATCGTCCTGCACGCTGTAGGAAATCTCGACCAACTCTCCCTCATAAATATTCGGCATTGCACGATGCATCGCCGCAAGTACACGATCCGGGATCACCGACGGACCGGGGATCGAGACCATCGGTCGACCATGACTCAATGACATTTCATTACCTCGGCTAGCAAGAGAACGGTAGATGCGTCCCCGAAGGGTACATCCGCATCGAGTCTGTCTACCGAGATGTGTTACCCCCGCGCCCATATTCGCTGCGGCCTAGGCTGTGGACATTCCGACGGAGAACAAGCACTAAAGGGGAACCACGTGAGTGATGCACTGCTTCACGCTTTTAGCCTGCCCAGCAAATCCGAGGCTGACTACATCAACATTGTCAGCGCAAAGGACTGCACCTTGGTAGACGACAAAGGGAAGCAATACATCGATGGAATGGCAAGCCTCTGGCTCTGTCAAATAGGCCACGGCAACGCCAAGGTAATCAACGCGATCAAAGATCAACTGGATCAATTACAGACTTACAACACTTTTGATCCCTTCACCAACGAACCTGCCCGACAAGCAGCTGAGGCCATACGTCGGGTATCGCCGCATCCACTCGGAAGAGTTTTTCTTGGATGTTCCGGCTCGGAAGCCGTGGACACCGTCTTGAAACTTGCCCGCATGTTCCACCAACGCCGAGGTGACTCTGACCGCCAAATCATTGTTCGAAGGACCGGGGGCTACCACGGGGTCAATGTCGGAGGAACAAGTGTCCAAGGGATCGAACCAAATCGCGTCGGCTGGGGTGACCTCCTCCCACACGTAGTCGAGATTCCTAACGACGACATAGAAGAAGCGGCCACCCTATTTGCCCAACACGGGTCCCGGATAGCCGCAGTGATTTGTGAGCCTGTGCAGGGCGCTGGCGGAGTGATCATGCCACCCGATGGCTATCTCGAAGGGCTGCGCCGTCTGTGTGATCAACACGGCGCCTTGTTGGTCTTTGACGAAGTCATTTGTGGGTTCGGCCGAACCGGCCAGTGGTTTGCGAGTCAAACATTCGGTGTGACACCCGACATGTTGACGTTCGCAAAGGGTGTGACCTCTGGCTACTTGCCTTTGGCGGGAGTGATCATTTCACAAGCGCTCAGCGAAGAGCTAACTGTCGACGAAACCGCGAAATTCATGCACGGATACACCTATTCAGGACACCCGACCCCAGCAGCAGCCGCCATCGCCAACATTGAAGTAATCGAAGAAGAAAACTTGGTCGATGCGGCGCAACGAATTCAACAGAGAATGAGCGAAGGCTTCACTGCGTTGCTTGGTGACGGAATGATTCAGAGCTTTCGAGGAATCGGGGGAATTTGGGCATGCGAGATCGGTGAGGATGCAATTCCAATTCGGGATGCGATCATCGACCGCGGCGTCGTGTGTAGAGGAATCGGCGAGGCGCTCGCTCTTTGCCCACCGCTAATTATCACCGACGACGAAATCGGAACAATTTTCGACACATTCAGCGACGTTCTCAAACAGCGCTCAGCTAGCTAGCCCATCTATCCAACAGTCGTTACGACGATCCGTCTGCAATTCGCTCGTGGTGACGAATGACTTCGTCGATCACGAAGCGTAAGAATTTCTCCGAGAATTCTGGGTCCAATCCTGCTTCTTCGGCGAGCTTTCGGAGACGCTTGATCTGTTCTTGTTCACGTATCGGATCAGCCGGTGGCATCCCTGACTCAGCTTTGTACTTACCGACAGCCTGCGTAATTCGGAATCGTTCCGCGAGCATGTGGATGAACGCAGCATCGATGTTGTCAATGCTGTGGCGAAACTGAGAAAGTTGGTCGTCGTCCATCGGTAACGTTTCTAGTCGCTGCAGCGTCGCGGGGCACTTGTTTAACTCAGAACCAGCCGCAAGTGGCCCAAACCATGGTCCTAGTGCTAGGCCATGGCGGTGACAGAAACCACGATTCGCTTCGCTACCGCTGATGACGCTCAAGTAATCCATGTCTTCATTCAAGGCTTAGCCGAATACGAGAGAGAGCCCGACGCGGTACGAGCCACTCCCTCGAGCATCAAAGCGCAGTTGCAATTACAGCGACCTCCGTTCGAATGTCTCCTAGCTGAGTCCGACGGCGAAGTGCGAGGCTTCGCCCTGTTCTTCCACAACTATTCGACATGGCGCGGCAAACAAGGGATTTACCTTGAAGATCTTTATGTTCCGGATCAGCACCGCGGCAGCGGCATCGGAAAATTGTTACTGAGCACACTCGCTCGGATCGCACAAAATCGGGGCTGCTCAAGACTGGAATGGCAGGTCCTCGACTGGAATCAACCAGCAATCGACTTTTATGAAAACCTCGGAGCGAAAGTCATGAATGGCTGGCTGCCTTGTCGGCTTCAGGGGCCTGAGCTAAGCGCGTTAGCAGCGGAAGGGGCTACCGTCACTTGATCATGAGTGACAATTACAACCTCAGAGGAAAGATCGCTGTTGTTGGGGTCGGCGAAACGACGTACTACAAACACGGCCAATCTCCCGATCCTGAGTTCGTTCTGGTGTTAAAGGCCATACTCGCTGCCTGCGACGACGCCGGGATTAACCCAAAGGAAATCGACGGGTTTTGCTCCTATTCCAACGACCGGAACGACCCACCGCGACTAGCCAACGCGTTAGGTCTTTCTGAGTTGCGTTACTCGAATATGCAGTGGACAAGCGGCGGCGGAGGTGCCGCTGCAGCCGTCCAAAACGCTGCTGGGGCAATTACCGCTGGGTCAGCCAACGTCGTTGTCGCCTATCGCGGGCTGGCCCAAGGTCAGTTCGGACGTTTCGGACGTAGCGGCGGTTCGCGCCCTGTAAGCGGGGGCGCGGCCTACACGCTTCCCTACGGAATGATGAGTGCAGCGCAGATGTACGCGATGCGCACGACTCGTTTTATGTACGAGCACGGAGTCGGAAGAAACGCCATGCGATCTATTGCGATGGCCTGTTACCACCACGCTCAGAACAATCCTCGGGCAGTGATGAACGGCCGAACTCTCGACGCCGACACTTACGATGCTTCGCGTTGGATTTCTGAACCTTATCGACTGTTCGATTGCTGTCTAGAAAACGATGGGGCCGCCGCCATGATCATTACTCGTAGCGACCACGCGATGGATTTGGCAAAGGCGCCAGCGATGGTGCTGGGAGCGCAACAAAGCGGTGGCCATCGCTCCGGCGCGACGGTAGAAAACGCTACAGATTACGTGACCTCTAGCTTTAAGCCCGCGGTGAAATATCTATACGAGCAGGCCGGGGTGACGCCTCAAGACGTTGACGTTGTTCAGAGCTACGAGAACTTCACCGGCGGCGTGGTGATGAGTTTGATCGAGCACGGATTCTGCACCTACGAGAACGTCGACCAGGTACTTACTTTCGACAATCTGCGTGCGGACGGTGGCAATCTTCCCCTGAATACCAGCGGCGGGAACTTGGCAGAGTGCTACATGCATGGTCTCGGGCTCCAGATCGAGGCGGTACGGCAAGTGCGGGGCGAGTCTTGCAACCAGGTTCCTGACGTCAAAGTGGCTCTCGCGAACGCAGGTCCAATGGTCGCTGTGGCTTCGACTGCAATTTATGGAACTCCGGAGGCGTTGGGATGAGCAGGTTCACCTCAGAAGCCCATTTACCTGGCCTCAGGCAGCCAGCTCCCGCGAATGACGGACTCGACGCCCCGTTTTGGGAAGGTACGCGAGCTCATGAGCTACGGGTTCAACATTGCCGAAGCTGCGAGATTCACCAATGGGGGCCTGAGTGGATGTGTCATGCGTGTAATTCAATGGAACTCGACTGGGTGACGGTAGATCCGGTGGGTCAAATTTACAGCTGGCAACGCCCCCACCATCCCGTACACAGAGCTCTCTCAGATCGTGGCCCCTACATCATCGTGTTGGTCGAGTTGCCGCACGCAGACAACCTTCGAATGGTAGGAAATCTGCTTGGTGACCCTCTCCAAGAGATCGAGATCGGAGCATCGGTCTCCGTCGTTTTCGAAGACCACGACGACGGAGATCCTGATTTCACTCTTGTCCAATGGGAAGTGACTCCCGCTAGTTGACGCAAAATGGTTCGTGGCGGCTAGCTCACTCGCCAGCCGCCACGTAGCGCTTTGCCTTTTGGACTCCAATGGGGCTCTAACCAGTTATGGCGTCCAGTGTTTCTTCACTTGGCGCGAAATAGAAGGAACCTGACGCAGGGTCCGAATAATCAGTCATGGCGTCGCGAACGCAGTCATCAAGTCCGTACATTCTGCGCATCCGCTCCCGCAACGGAGCTTGATCTTTACAGAACGCCATGAAATACAGTCCCACCGTTCCATCGTGGAACGCGTAAGGAGTCGAACGCCGCGCTATTTCGTTTCGCTTATCAGAGCCTTCATTGCCGTGATTTCCGTCTTCGCGAAGTTCGACATGGCTGAGATGGCTGTACGGCTCTTGAGTTTCGGTCTTTTCGATACCCGGGAATTTCTTTCGACCGAAGTTCTTTTCTTGCTGTTCGTCAGACAGAGCGTTCCAGCTGTCCAAATCATGTACCCAGCGTTGAGCGATGATATGGCTTCCGCCTGCACCAGCCTCCCCATCGGGAACGATCGCAGCTGCCGGCTGGTCCTCGTCGGCTGGATTGCCGGTGCCGTCCTTAAACCCGGTCATATCAAGAGAATCACCGTAGATGAACGTGGGCGTTTCACGAGCAACGGCCATGTGGCCTTCCAGCGCCGTACGTGCATCGTATTGGGCTTTCCAAATCTTGTCTTTGTCATCATGGTTGAGCCACAAAAGCAGCTCTTCTTGGGTGCCTTTGGCCTGGCGACCCGATCCATCTTCGGACTCAATTGTTACGTACGACTGAAAATCGTCAGGAACGTCATCAGTCAGATCTGGCAAAAGTCCGGGGCCGATACCGAGGGTCAGGTTGATGTCCTCGGCAGCGCAGGCCGCCCGAAGATCTCCCAATACCGACTTGATCACCCCTAGGTCCGCGCCGTCGGTGCGGCTGAGGTGCACATACCACTGGTTCTGACCCATGCCATTAAAGATGGCCCTTTGCGGTGTCGCCATGTTCACTCCTTAGTGCTGGTGAGTGTGCTCCGAGGATCGTAGGCCACTTTGAACGCTGTCGTCAGCCCCAAATCCCTTTCGAAGAGCTTTTTGTGTGGTTGTGCCAAGATTAGGCATGGCTGCTTACGCGACTGAACTTCCCATTCGTCCTGATCTTGACGCTAGTCACAGCGAAATAGCTGCACGCTGGGCAGCAACCGGTAGTTGGTGGTCGGGCATGGAGCGCATAGCCATAGTCGGAGAAGTCCGCCGGGCCCGAGATAGCGAAGTTTTGCCACCATGGGAGTCACCCAGCCAGGTCGACGGCCTTGTCGCCGAAAATCACCTGCTTCCGACCGCTGCAGTGGACGCAATCTGGCGAATTACAAACCACCCTGGCACCTTGACCGCTGAATGGCACGCGTCGATCATGAGCCGAGGGATCAGCCCAGAAGCCTATGTAGAGCTAGTGGGAGTGGTCGCCCAAGCCAACGCCGTGGACCGCTTCGCGGACGCCCTGAACCTCGCCAGAGTCGACCTGCCAGAACCGTCATCAGTTGAACCTCTGCGGCTGGCTGACAGCTCGACGGCAGTAACTTCCCACTGGGTTCCTACTGCCCAAGTGAAGGGACCAAATGTCGTTAAGGCTTTGAGTGCCGTTCCGTTCGAAGTTGACTCGATGAGTCTTCTGTCATCGGCCCAATACGTTCAGTTGGGTGATTTGTTGGGAGATCTTGTTTCAGATCAAAATTCTCTCACTCGTATGCAAGTTGAGGTGATCGCGGGCAGGACGTCGAAGCTCAACGAATGTTTTTATTGAACGACTAGCCATGCGATGCTGCTCGGTCTGAGCGGAATGAATCAAGATTCTCAAATCAGCTTCGAAGCGATCGATAGTTCGCAAGCTGGCGATGGCGGCGTTGAAAATGGGGCGTTGTTATCGCGTTTGTGTGAAGCAATGTTTTATGAGGACGCAGACGACTTGGCTTCAGTTCGAGACGATGTGATCGAAATAGCCGGAGCAGAAGTCTTGGTTGATGCCGTTGCGGTGTCAGCGAACTTTTACATGATGACTCGTATCGCAGATGGAACAGGCACTCCGTTAGACGCCGGGACGGTCGAACCATCAGCTGAGATTCGTGAACTCGTCGGAGTCAACAATTTTACGTCTCGTCGTTAGGCGCNNTCAAGATTCTCAAATCAGCTTCGAGGCAATTGATGGTTCACACGTCGGAGACGGTGGCATTGAACACGGCGCGTTGTTATCGCGTCTGTGTGAAGCGATGTTTTATGAAGACCCAGACCAGTTGGCTTCGGTTCGAGACGACGTGATCGAAGTAGCCGGAGCGGAAGTGTTGGTCGACGCGGTCGCCGTGTCCGCGAACTTTTACATGATGACCCGTATC
>DGLO01000008.1 GCA_002388005.1 Candidatus Neomicrothrix sp. UBA4542 | reverse complement strand
TCCTACCTCAGTGTGTTTCCTGCATAGCAGAGCAGGTTTCGTTAGCGGTTCATCGAAGATGGAATGGTATCCGGTGTTTAAGGGCTACGAGATTCGTGGCGACGACGCGCTAACTGGCGTGTACTTCTATTCCGAAGTCTTCTGAGGTATTTCCCTGCCGATGGGATTTGGAACGGGGAACTCGTCACTGCCCATTACCAGGCCCCGGTCAACGACTGCGATCCTACGTCTAGGTGGCGGAGGTGTAGATGGGATCTGATGAGGTGGAGTCAACGTCATAACACTCTGATGCTGTTTCAGAGGTTGTACCGGGACGCCATTGTCAACTTCTACAACTTCGTATAGCGGAGGTTTGCCTGCAGCCATCAGAAATAAAATAGCTACCATCGCGAAAACGGTCATGATGGCAAATGCCATGCGATAGCTGGCTAGGTCACGAACTACCCCGACAAGGAAGGGGCCGGTACCAACCCCAAGAACCATCAACAGTGAACCCATCCCGAAGATGCGCGGATAGTCCTTAACCCCGAAAGCATCCGCCAACAGAAGTGGATGGAACATAAGCAGATTCCCCATTGACAGGCCCAGCACTATCGCTCCAACTATGACCAATGGCTTGGTGTCGGCGAGAGCCAAGATGCCAATACCGACCGACTGCACAGCCAGCAAAGCCACCGTGAGACGCGTGAGCGAGACCTTTAACGCGGCTATTCCCCCGAGAATTCTGGCAATCACGCTGGTGCCACTCAAAACCATCAAAACGGTGCGAGCAGTGTCAATATCGATCCGGTCTTTGGTCATCTTGAAGGTGTGTTGTATCGCCCCCACCTGGGCGGTCATGCAAATGATGAATGTCACTGAGATCAGGATGAAGTATCGAGAACGCACTGCTGTTTTGAAGTCAACCCCACCCGGTGGGCTAGGGGGCGCGCCTGAGGCCAGCGGTGGATCACCGTCTGGTCTGAGCCCCATAGGTTCGGGGGCGCCTCGAATCAGAAACAGGACTGCTGGCAACATTCCGATTAGAAATACGACGGCGAGGCGCGGAGCCCAATAAATCATCGAGTCGGCATCGACGACCGTGGCGACAACTGGGCTGAGAGTTATTCCTCCCAGGGACAGACCCGAGGACGCTATAGAGAGAGCCACCGAGCGTTTCCGAACAAACCAACGAGTAACGATTGCTGAACTGGGGACCAGACTCGTGAGCGCGAAACCGGTACCAAAGATGATCATCACGAAGACCATCTGAACTTCATTTCGAACCTGGCCGAGGAGCGCCATTCCCGTTGCTCCGATCAACGACCCGACTGTCATCACCAATCGTGCGTCGAACAAAGCCAACAAACGGCCCGCGTAGTAGCCAGCTATCCCGGAGGCAGCGAAGAAGACCCCTGTGCCTGCACCAGCGACACCGACACTAAAACCTTGTTCGGCGACGAGCGCGTCTAAGAAAACGCCCTGAGCGTAAAAACCCAGCCCGGAGGTCACAGTCATGGTTATGAAAAGGCCTGCTAGGACTACCCAACCACGGAAAATCCCGGAGGAACTATCGTTTCCCATCTACCGTCACCATGCCAGTTAGCGAGTTGCCGTGCTCACTCGATCCGCTATTTCTCTTTTTTTCTTAGTTGTTCTTAGCTGCGCTTCCCCTAGTCGTGATGGCGTCAGTGCTGTAGCGCCGGACGCGAGTGCACCGACGGCTTCGACAGCCCACGAGGTAGATCGCTCATCAACCACCTCGGCAAAGGTCGTTGTTCAGATGCCGTCCGCGCCGGTTGATCCTACGACGACGAACTCATCCATAGATTCAGAAGATCGAGAACCCAACGATCCGTGCCCGTCAAGCATGGTTGATCATGGATACAGCTCCGCAGAGTTCGTATCTGGGGGAAATGTGTACTCGTTTGAGCTCTACCGCCCTTCGAGCCACGTAACAGGAGCAGTTCCCCTTGTGACCAACTGGCATGGGCTGGGTTCTAACGGATCGCAGCAGATGGCATTCAGCGGCTACGCCGAACTCGCCGAAGAACAGGGGTTCGTAGTTGTCGCCCCGACCGGCGTCGGGGAGCGTTGGGAGCTACCGCTAATTGATCAGGAAGGGAGAGATGACGTTCGAATGGCGGCGGAACTCATCGATCTGGTTGCAACGAAGGTGTGCATCGATCTATCGCGTGTATATGCGACCGGCATGTCGAATGGCGGCTATTTCAGCTCTGTGCTCGCATGTCGATTGAGTGATCGCATAGCGGCCACGTTCTCTGTTGCTGCGGTTGTCTTTCCCGATGATTGTCAACCGCATCGCCCGATTGCCGTTGGGGCGATACATGGAACTGCTGACTCAGTTGTGCCTTTTCACGGCGGCGGAACATCAACGTTGGGCCAACACCCGCTTTTCGATTTGGTGATGCCTGATGAAATTCGAAAATTCGCGGCCAAGTTTGAGTGCGAAACCACGACGCAGCGGCGAGTTGGTCAAGAGACGCAACTCACCATTTACTCATTGTGCAGGGACGACGTTGAAGTGCGATTTTGGGCAGTAGAGGGCGGTGGTCACACTTGGCCAGGATCTCCGGTCGCGAAGCTATTGGAAGACCGTTTGGGGTATGCCACTGAGGATTTCGACGCAACAGAACAGGGTTATCAGTTCATGAGTCAATATTCTCTGCCGGGGTGATTCTGGACCGCGTCGAAGGCCGAGCACCTAGAGTCGCGGCATGGAAAAAATGCGGGCGACGAGGATGGTCGATGTAGGCCAAATGGTGTGTGAGGAGATTGAGATTCCTCCGATCGGCGATGGCCAGGTGCTGATCAAGAGCGAAATGGCATCGATTTGCGGCAGCGATTTGCATTTGGTGATGATGGGAGCGGGCCTGAATCACGCGTTTCCCTGCCCGCACGGATATCCGGGGCATGAGGGGATCGGCCGCATCGTCGAATCTAAGGCGGCTGGGCTACAAGAAGGCCAACACGTGTTGACCTTCCCTAATCCTGTGGTCGGGGAATGCTTCAACGAATACCAACGCGTTGGTGCAAGCTATTGCGTACCGCTACCTGAGTGTGAACTTCCTCGCTCGCACCTCCTAATGGCTCAGCAACTCGGGACGGTTATTTACGCGATGCGACAACATCCTCGAGACGTTTTGGGCGAAACCGTAGCGGTAATGGGCCAGGGATCTGCTGGCCTGTTTTGGACGTATTTACTGAAGAGAGCCGGTGCGGCCGAAATCATTGTCTCTGATTTGTCAGACGCTCGCTTGTCGGTGTCGAGTCAATATGGGTCTGATGTCCGTGTGAACGCGCGTGACGAAAGTTTGCATGCGGTCGTCGACGACCTGACTGGTGGTGCCGGAGTGGACTACTTGGTTGAAGCTGTTGGGCGCGCGGAAACCTTCCGGGAATCAGTGGATCATGTGCGAATGGACGGCGAGATCATGTGGTTTGGATTGCCGAGCGTGGATGCCGATATTGACATGCGGTTCAACAAGTTTTTCCGGAAGCGTCTTCATGCTGCGAGCACTTATGGCGCTCAGGACGAAGAGGGCGCCACTTCTTTTAGAGAAGCGCTGCGTCTTATTTCCACCGGAGAAATCGATGTATCTCCTTTGCTCAGTCATGTCTTTCCGGTAGAAGAGATTGATGACGCGATGAACCTCGCCCACGAGCCTCACGATGCTCAGGCGCTCAAAGTGTCAATTGAGTTCTCTTGAACCGTTTAGCGGTGAAGGAGGCGGCGAGGTCTTGTTAGCTGTTTCAAGTCGGGGGGCCCCCGAGGAAGGCTAGTTATGCGAATCATTGTGACGGGCGGCGGAGGGTTTCTTGGTCGGCTCCTAATAGAGGGCCTTCAGGCTGCAGGAGCGAGCGACATTGTTGTCGTCGAAATCGCTGATGCTGACGTCCCCGGTTGTCAGGTTGTTCAGGGCGATCTTGCCCGCGATGATCTCCTCCCAGCGTTGCTTGAGGACGCGCCATGCACCGTCTTTCACCTGGCTTCAGTCGTGAGCGCCGGAGCTGAAGCGGATTGGGAACATGCCGTTGATCAAAACCTTGGGGGCATGCTGCGACTCCTCGAAGCATGTCGACATTCACCGCATCTTCACAAAGTCGTTTTCGCAAGCACCTTGGCGGTCTTCGGCGGGTTTACCGCTGGAGGCGAAGTCGGTGACTTCGTGAAGCAGACACCATCGGGAACATACGGAACTACAAAGGCAATCGGTGAATTGTTGATCAATGACGCTACGCGGAAAGGACACATTGATGGACGGTCAGCGAGGCTACCCACCGTCATCGTCAGGTCCGGCGCCCCGAATGCGGCCGCTTCTGGTTTCGCGTCGGGGATGTTCCGAGAACCCTTGAACGGTCTCCCGAGCGTGGTACCGGTAGCCGAGGAGACCCCAATGGTGGTGGGTTCTGCTCAGAACACAGCGATATGCATCCAGATGTTGGGAGAGGTCGATGGCGATGACCTCGGTCACGACCGGGCAGTTGGGATTCCTGGGCTGACGGCGACCGTCGCGGAGATGTTGGCGGTGCTGGAAAAAGTAGGAGGGGCGGAAGCGCGGGGGCTAGTGGAAATGAAATATGACCCTGGCGTTGATGCGCTGGTGCGAAGCTGGCCAGCCGTCTTGGATGACGAGAGGGGACGCTCGTTGGGTCTTCCCGCTGACGCAGATCTTGAATCGATGGTTCGCGCGTATATGGAGACGCTCAACCGTTAACCGAACGGATCGCCGCAACAATTATTTCGCAGCCCTTCTTCATCTCAGCTTCGGTGACATTCAGCATTGGGGTAAGGCGGATTACGTTGCCGTATAGCCCACCTTTTCCGACCAGCAGCCCGTTGTCTTTACAGATCTCAATCAAACGCGTAGCGGCCGCTGCGTTGGGCTCTAAACCGCCTGGTTGGACGCACTCGATAGCTTGCATGAGGCCTTTTCCTCGTAGTTCGCCGATCCAGTCTGTGGCGTCGCATTCGGCGCCGAGCAGTTGAGTCATTTGAATGCCGCGGCGTGCAGCGTTCGCTTGCAAATCGTTTTCTTTGACGTACTTCAAGGTTGCCCGGCCCGCCGCGACGGACAATGGGTTACCGCCGAAGGTAGTGAACGAAGTGCGGTCAAGAACGTTCATTACTTCAGCTCGCGCGACACAACCGGCGAGTGTGATGCCGTTCCCCACGCCTTTGGCGAAAGTGAGGATGTCGGGGACTATCCCATGTGCCTCATATCCCCAGAAATGTTCACCGGTGCGTCCCCAACCGGTCTGCACTTCGTCGCTGATGAAGAGAATCTTGTTGGCGGACAGCACTTTATGCATGGCACCAAAAAACCCGTCGGGAGGGGTTGCAAACCCTCCGACGCCCTGAATTGGCTCTGCGATAAGCGCTGCGAAACCACCCGCGTCAGTCATGTCAAGAAGCTGCACCAAATCAGAAACACAAGCTTGGGTGAAGGCTTCATCGTCAAGTTCTCGGAACGGGCTCCGTAACCGATAAGGACCCTGAACGAAATGCACGTCCAGTCCGCTGTAGCTACTTGTCAACCAACTGCGGTGAGAGGTGACGGCTTGTGCGGTAAGTGACCGTCCGTGGTAGCTATTCCGCATGGCGAGAACTTGGTTCGACTGGCGGTAGTTGGTGGCAATCAAAATGGCTGTGTCATTAGCTTCAGAACCCGAAGTAGTGAAGAGCACCCTCGCGTCGGGGATGCCGGAGGCAGCGGCGACCTCTTCAGCGAAAGCCACGACTTGTTCGTTGAGGTACAGGGTTGAGGTGTGCATGACCTTTGCGGCTTGTTCTTGAACTGCTGCCACAACTTCAGGGACTGAGTGTCCGATCATGGTGGTCAAAATGCCACCGAAAAAATCAAGGTATTGGTTGCCTTCTAAATCCCATACGTATCCACCCTCACCGTGATCTATGGAGATTGGTGTCTCATAAAGAGGTTTAACAAACGAAGGCATCACAGCGCGGTAACGCTCTAAGAGTTCTTGGGTAGTTGGCATGGCGGAAAGTGTCTCTATTGGATTGATGGATTGGTTAGTGAACTGACGGTAGTTGAGGAGCGTCGAGATCTATCGTGCCGATGGTGCAACCCACAGCGAAGATAGGGATTGGTTCGTAGAAGTGAACAATGCCTGGGGCGCCTTCGGTTGCTGCAGAAACGGTCATGAACGTTCGAATTTCAAATGCGCCCTGCCCGGCATCGAGGTATGACTGGCTATCGCCGTAGGACAGCATCGCCTCTTTGTCGCAACGCGACCATTCGTCTAAGAACTTGCGGTCCCAGCTCTCGTTGATCTTTCCGCTGTCGGGAGTTGCGGGCCAATGACTTATTCCGCCGGTACCGATTAGGGCGACGCGTTCAGGGACTGAGTCCGCGGCGTCGCGCAAGGCCTGTCCGAAGGCCCACGCTCGATGCAAAGGGGCGAGCGGGGGACCTTGGCAGTTGATGTTTGCTGGGATAATTGGAAGGTCATAGCTAGGGGTCAAGAAATGTAACGGGACCATTATCCCGTGGTCGAATTTCCATTCTTCTGCGTAGCTGAGATCGGTCCGTTCCATAACCTTTCGGATCAAGCGTTCCGATAGAGAACGATTGCCGGGAATCTGAGTTTTTTGAATCCCCAGCCAATCTGGGTTCTCGATGGGCCCTTCGTAATAGTCCGCCATTCCCATAGCAAAGCTGGGCATGTTGTTCATAAAAAAGTTTGCGAAGTGTTCCGCTGCTACCACTATGAGTGCGTCGGGCTCGCTGGCCTCGAGACGCTGACGCATGTCCGCAAATGCTTCGTATAGGCGGTCCTTGGCTGATGGATCGGCTTGATCTGCTCTACCCACGATTCCGGGTGCGTGACTACAGACACCTGCGAAGACCAACGGCATTGTTTAGTTACCCCTTTCGGTGTTGCTCGTCTGACCTAGGCGCTCGGAATGAGCGTCAACTCCCTCATATCCCGTTACTGCGTACACACCTTCTCTGACCGGTCCGTGACTGATGAGGCCATCGCGCATGCGTTGGAGATAGTCCTGCCATTCGATGGAATGCAAAGCGGCAAAATGCATCAGAATTTGTCCGTTTACTCCGAGATGGAAAAGTAGTCCGATGTCGGGTTCGATGAGGGCTCGCTCCTCTTCGTCTGTCAGATCGAAGCCGTCGAGCGCGCCGCGTCTATCGTTTGCGTACCGGGCCTGGAATCCCTCGTCGCGGTTAAGTTCGAACAGAAACTTCTGTACGTAGTAGAGGCTCACTAGCCCAGATTCTAGGGTTGATGACGTCGATTCGAGACCGGAGGCTCTTTGTGGGGATGATCAGTACGTTGCGGTCGGTCGTTCGATTCCGTACATATGAGCGCGACCGCACGGTTCGAAACCTGTCGAAGGTTGCCAATGTTGATGATCTCAGGGCTGTCGCAAAAAGGCGACTGCCCGCCGGTTGTTTCGACTACATCGATGGAGCTGCGCAAGACGAGGTCACGGCAGCGGCAAATGTTTCAGCGTTTGGCCGCTACTACTTCCGTCCCCGAGTCTTAAGGGACGTGACTTCGGTTGACACCACCACCACCTTGCTGGGCGCCGAAGTGTCCTTGCCGCTCATGATCGCCCCTACAGGGTTTGACCGAATCGCGCACAGTCAAGGAGAGTTAGCTGTCGCCCGCGCCGCAGAGCGCGCTGGCATCCCCTACTCACTATCAACAATGGGTACGCGTTCTATCGAAGAGATAGCCGCGGTGAACAACGGTCGAAAATGGTTCCAGGTGTATGTGTGGCGCGATAAGCCTCTGCTGAAAGAGATGCTGGAGCGCGCTGCTAGGTCGGGGTTTGAAGGAATCATGATCACTGTCGACACTGCGGTCTTAGGGCGACGCGAGCGAGACGTCCGTCGAGGATTCAGCCTTCCTCCACAAATCGGCTTGGGCACCTTGATTGACGGGGTGCGTCATCCCAGATGGACTCTCGATTTTCTACGTGCCGACCCGATCCAATTCGCAAACGTGAAAGGCAGCACCAATGTTGGCGATGGTTCGACGCCGGTAACGCTTGCCGACTACATCAACAGCCAGTTCGACCCATCGTTGTCGTGGAATGACATCGAATGGTTTCGAGACCATTGGCCGGGGATGATCATGATTAAGGGAGTGCAAACTGTAGAAGACGCAGAAATCGCTGCTGAGGTGGGGTTAGACGGAGTGATTCTCTCGAACCATGGGGGGCGTCAGCTTGACTACGCGCCCCCGCCGATAGATCTCGTGGCGCCAGTGGCGGACGCAGTCGGCGGCCGGACGTCGATCATTTGCGACGGAGGGGTGAGGCGAGGAAGCGACATTGTGAAAGCATTGGCCCTCGGAGCCGATGCATGCATGATCGGGCGCGCGTACTTTTACGCTCTCGGAGCTGCAGGCGAGAAGGGTGTTGATTGGGTGCTCGATTTTTTGCGATCAGGCGTCGAACACACAATGGCCTTAGCAGGTACCGGATCAGTGAAAGAACTCAATCGAGACCTGGTTGAGGTTCGTGATCGATGACCACGATCGACGGTAATGCGGCTGAACCTGGGTTGCGCAACGTTCTTTTCATTATGTGTGATCAGCTTCGTTGGGACGCGTTGGGATGCGTCGGGCACCCTTTTCTTGAAACTCCCAACATTGATCGCCTCGCCGAAAAAGGTGTCCGATTCGATCGCGCTTTCGTCAACGGCGCCGTATGCGGATCGTCTCGCATGAGTTATTACACCGGGCGTTACGTCGTTAGTCATGGATCAAGATGGAATCAGGTGCCCCTAGAAGTCACGCAGAAAACTATGGGTGACCATTTACGGGAGCTTGATGTGCGAACCGTGTTGGTTGGCAAGACGCACATGGCTGCAGATGAGGCAGCGCGTAAACGACTGGCCATTCCAGCGAACTCTCCAGAGTGGATGTTTCTCTCCGAATGCGGTTTCGAGGCAGAAGAACACGACGACGGTCTGCATCCAGATGCTCGCGTCCCTGGTGACCTCCCGTATAACGAATTCCTTCGGTCTCACGGTTTTGACGGGGATAATCCTTGGCACACCGCAGCGAACAGTGTCATCGACGCCGACGGGAAACTTTGTTCAGGGTGGCTGCTGAGATCTGCACCATTTCCGGCGGTGGTGCCCGACGAACTTTCCGAAACGGCTTATATGACCGATCGGGCCATCGAATTCATTCGACGAGCGGGTGACGAACGTTGGTGTCTTCATCTGAGCTACATCAAGCCTCACTGGCCCTACGTGGTGTCCGCTCCGTACCACGACATGTACGCAGGCGAGGAGATGCCGGCGCCAAATAGAACTGAAGCCGAGCTCGAAACGATGCACCCGGTGATCCGCGCCCTCCAACAGTCTCGGATCGGCAGAGCAATGTCGAGGCCGGAAACTCGCCGGTTAGTTCTGCCCACTTATTTAGGCCTGGTGAAACAGATCGATGATCACTTAGGGCGACTGTTTGGTGAATTGGAACGCCTCGGGCGGCTAGATGACACCATGGTGGTTTTCACTTCTGATCACGGCGAGTACATGGGTGATCATTGGATGGGCGAGAAGGACTGGATTAACGAGGAGGTTGTTCGAGTGCCAATGATCATCGTTGATCCTCGCTCGCAGGCCGATGTCACCCGAGGTACAACATCGAACGAGTTGGTTGAGGCAATCGACTTATTGCCGACGTTTATCGAAGCGCTAGGAGGGGAGAACGAGACTCGGAGGCAGTGGCTTGAAGGGGAGTCTTTGCTTCCGCTTTTACGCGGTGAGCGTGGTACTCGACGAGAGTTCGCTGTCTGTGAAGCGGATTGGGGGTTCTTGGAGATGTCGAATCATTTGGGGGCCACGACCGAGCCCCGGCGGCGGCGGGCCACGATGCTTCGCAACGATCGATTCAAGTATGTGTTGAGCGAGATTGGCTCGAACCTTCTTTACGATTTAGATGAAGACCCCTGCGAGCAATGTGACCGCTTCGATGACCCGAGCCTTGAGTCAGTCGTCGCCGATCTTCACGAACAACTTTTCGAATGGTTTCGTAGCCGCCACCATGACACTACCTATAGCGACGAAATGATTACCGCTACAACTGTGCCGGGTGGCACCGCCAAACGCGGCATCATGATTGGGTACTGGGATGAACAAGAATTGTCGGCTGGCATGCGGGGCGAACTCTTTTAGACCCTAGAAAGCTATTTCCCTGACTAGTACCAGGGCCGCGCTGGACGACGCAACGGCGAGAATCACCACCCGAAACCAATGTCCTTTGATTAATGGTCGTAACACCCGACCTAGCCCCAGTCCAAGGAACATGCCCGGGCACAGGACAGCGGCGAGCGTTAGGTGGCGCAGCCCGAACTGTCCATTAAGCGCGAGCACCGTCAAAATTGTTGGGGTTGCGACCAGCATGAAAGCAGCCATCGTACCTCTCACCGTCCCGGGGTCTCGATGCCCGTGAAAGATCACGAACATCGGTCCTGGAAGAGCGGCGACGGTTGAAGAAAACGCTGTCGCGGCGCCTGCTAAGTAATGAGAAACCGCTCCGCCTGGAGGGCGGAGACCAACCAGCTGCAACGCGACTGCTCCAAGAACGAAGGAACTCACGACGATAGCGAGTGTTCCCTGCTCCAATAAGGCGAGAACCACGATCCCTGCTGCCAACCCAAGCGGAGAACCCAAAACAGCTCGCTTCCACGCACCGACATCAGTTGACGCGCGATCTCCGACAGCGTTGCGAACATTGACGATCATGGCCATCACCAACATCGGTCCCGGTAACAGAGCGGAATCGATCGTCATCAAAGTCGGTCCCGCGACGAGAGCCGCACCGATACCCAAAGTTGATTGAACCCCGCAACCTATGGCTAAGACCCCAAGGGCTAAGAGGTACTCCCCGACAGACACGGAACCTAGGGTGCCCTACGAAATCTCTAGATCCTCAACCAGTGCTTCCCCGTACCCTGTTAACTGTGGCTGTCAACGAATCTAACGTTGTACTAACTGGCTTTATGGCGACAGGAAAGTCAACCGTCGGTCGTTTGCTCGCTGACCGGCGGGGGATGCTGTTCTTGGATACAGACGAAATGATCGTCGAGCGGCATGGCTCAATTGCAGAAATCTTTGCTACGCAAGGAGAAACCTCGTTTCGAGAGATGGAACGCGACATAGCTTCGGAACTTGAAGGAACCACCGATCTGGTGATTGCGACCGGCGGCCGCATGATGCTGGATCGCGGCTGCGCCGCCGCGTTGGGCTTGAACGGAAGAGTTTTCTGCCTTACCGCCTCCATCAGCGAAATCAGGCGTCGATATCTGAACGATGAAGGTGGCGCGGTGAGACCACTATTAGCGGATTCTGATGAAACGGCGTTGGAGCAGCTCTACCGAGAACGAAGCGCGGCCTACAGCAGATTTCAGCAAGTCGACACCGACGGTAGAACTATTACCGAAGTTGTGGAACACATTGAAACTTTGCTGAGTCGTGGTTGAGAGACGCCACAATCGTTGTTCAACTGTGAATGTTGCGAGTCGTAGCTAGACGACCGAAAGAGGAATTGATCGGGTAAGTATTCCGACGAAGCAAAGGGTTGTAAGGCCACTGATGGCTCGTCGCGAATTTGTGGGCAAGACTGACGCTATGGAGCCCCCGCAACACTCCCATGTTGACGTCGTCGTTGTCGGCGCCGGAATCATAGGTTCCTCGGTCGCGTACCAAATCACTCGTCGAAGCCACTTGAAAGTCCTAATGGTCGATAAGGCGCCTGGACCAGCTACAGGTTCCACGGGCGCTTCGGTGGCTATCTCTCGGTGCCGCTACACGGTTCCCGAGGTCGTCCGGCTGGCGTATTGCAGCCAGTTGGCGTACCGATCTTGGGATGAGTTCACGGGCCTTAGTGAACCCATTAGTGATTACAGGCAAATGGGTGCGCTCTGGATTTTTGATCGGACCACGGACCAGCTTGCTGCCGAGTACACGAGATTGCACAGCAATGGTGTCGCTGTGGAGATTCTTTCAGCGAGTGACGTGTTGGATCGTTGGCCGGAGTTGGACCTGTGCGTTGCACCTGTTGATTTCGAAGCCCTCGATAATCATCAATGTCGCCAAGGCGAATCTTTCCTGTACGAAGTTGAAGCGGGTATTGCCGATCCCGCTGGCGCAAACGCTGATCTGGTCGCGGCCTCGGAAAGAGAAGGAGTAGATGTCCGCTTTGGCACCGGAGTAACGGACATTGTGAGCGACAGGGGCCACGTCGTTGGAGTTCGATTGGATACGGGTGATGAGGTGACTTGTGGGCTGGTGGTCAACGCCGCGGGCCCCTGGTGCAATCAAATAAACGAAAAAGCTGGTGCCCAGCGGAGATGGACGCTGACCCCGACGCGAGTTCAACTGGTTTTTAGGGAGTGGGGAGATACGGACCCCCACTTGCCGATTACTTTCGATGGGAGCACCGACGGCTGTTACCGCATCGAACGGAGCGGCAAACAGATCCTCTTGGTGTCTCCCGAAATTCCTCGTTTTATGGCGTCGACTAGCGATCCAGACGACTTCCGTACGAACCCGGACCGGGAATGTGTTGAGGCGACGTTGGCGGCCTTTCAACATCGCGCACCTGGAGTGCGACACGTCGGCACCACGACCGGAACCAGCGGTTTGTACACGATCAATGAACAAGACAGCCACCCGATTGTTGGGCCGAGCGAAATTCCAGGGTTGTGGTTGGTCAACGGCTTTAGCGGACATGGATTCAAACTCGCTCCCGGAATTGGGGCGATGGTGGCGCGTGCAATTACCGGCACGGAAGCCCCGTTTGATCCCGATATCCGGGATGATCTTTTCGCGATCGATCGGACTCCCCTCGCGACCTCCGGAGGGGTCTTTGCCTAGTCGTACTCGCGACTCAGGTTTGCCCACCGTTCGGGGTAATCAGCCTGCAATTCGGTCAAAGCCATAGCCCAGGATGTGGGGGCCCATCGGTAACGAGACTCCCACATCACAGCGAGAGAATCGGGGCCCTTCACGGGACCTAAATCCGCCTGGGTAGCTGACTCGTACGCTGCCTCATCAGGGCCGTGAGGAATGAATGAATTATGAATTGAGATGCCACCCGGCAGAAACCCCTCAGCTTTCGCATCGTAAATTCCGTCAACCAGACCCATGAGTTCACTCATTACGTTCGAATGAAACCAAGGCGGTCGAAAGGTGTGTTCGGCGACCCGCCAATGCTCTCGGAACAGAATGAAGTCCATGTTTGCAGTCCCGGCTGTGTCAGAAGCTGATGACAGAAGCGTCCAGATAGATGGGTCGGGATGGTCGAAGATGACTGGTCCCACGGCGCAGAAGCGGCGCAATTCGTACCGATATGGAGAAAGGTTTCCGTGCCAGGCAACAACGTCGAAAGGCGAATGACTTAGCTCGGTCGCGTATAACTGACCGCTTATTTTCGCCACCAGCTTCGTGGGGTTGTCATCGCGGTCGTAGTTCGCTATCGGATATTCAAAGTCTCTCGGTAGAGCGTTGGCATCGGGGCCGAGTAAACCGTGCTCGGGAAGATCAAAGGCCGTTCCATAGTTTTCGCAGACGTAACCTCGAGCAGTTGCGTCGAGCAGGTCAACGGAAAATTTCACCCCGCGAGGAATGACTGCGAGGTAACCG
>DGLO01000054.1:3567-6390 GCA_002388005.1 Candidatus Neomicrothrix sp. UBA4542 | reverse complement strand
GCACCGACCACGACTGCTGCACCAACCACAACCGTGCCAGCTGGGCCTCTCGGCGAGGTGGAGATTGCTTTGTATCCCCTTGGAGGGTTGTCAATCACGGTGCCGAGCGCTGGGTTGTGGACCATGAATGTTGCGGGAACGGAGTGGACTACAGCGCCGATCTTTGTTTTGACCTGTGCCGCTAACGACATGGCCACACTGGTACGAACCGGTACTGACACCTGTGACCTGACTCAGTTCCAGATGGGAATGCCCGCTGACGGGGCATTTTCTTTATCGTTCGATCTTCGGATTCCTCAAGGCGGTCTGTGTATCGCGGCCGGGGATCAGGCCCAGGTCGAATCAGCAGGTGTCTGCATCTCTGTCGATTGATCGACCCGCTTTCTGCCTCGGCTGTGTGACTTAGCTCTACGGATCACGCAACCACACCGTCTTGTCGTAGCCTCTCCACTTCCTCTTGGCTGTACCCGAGTTCGCGCAGGACCACATCTGTGTGCTCGCCAAATATTGGCGCCCCCTCATTTAGAACCTCAGGGGTGCCACTCATACGCCAAGCGGGACGTGCACTACGGACTCTGCCGATGACGGCATCGTCGTGTTCGGGAACCGAGTTGAGCGCAACAGCCTGAGGATGTTCATGGACCTGGGAACGAGGGATCACCGGACCAGCAGGCACATCGTGCCTGCCGAAAATGGTGAGAGCTTCCTCGGTGCTCCAACGACTGATGTGACCAGCAATCAAATCTTGAAACTCATGCAAATTTCCCGCTCCCAAGACAGCAAAGCGAGGATCGGTAGCCAGTTCGGGGCTACCAATAGCGGCGCAGATCCCATCCAAAGGACCCATCAACGGCATCATCACTATTGCCCCATCATTCGTCGGATACACGCGGTAATAGTCACCGGGATAAACGGTCGCCGCGTCGGGCTCTTCGATGAGGCTGTGTTGCATCATCGCGTCGGGCCATACAAAAGCGAGGTTGGCTTCATACATGCTGACCTCAACGTGTTGACCGTGGCGCTGCGGGTCACGTTCGCGGGCGAACAATGCCGCAAGAATCGCTTCAACGGTGGAGTGTGCCGTGATCTTGTCTGCGAGAAAATGACGAGTGAGTTCTGGATCAGTGGTGGCGGGATCGCGTTGCACATCCACCATGCCCGTAACGGCCTGAATCACGTAGTCGTATACCGGTTCTGAGGCGCTGGGCCCTTCGGTGCCATACCCGCTGATTGAGGCGTAAATCAGGGACTTGTTGCGCTCAAGACATTCATCTGGATCGAGCCCGATACGAGCAGCTTTACCTGGCCGCATGTTCTGCAGCACGACGTCGGCTTGGTCTGCCAGGCTGCGCAAAATCTGTTGGCCCGCCGAACGGCTCCCATCGACAGCGATCGCTCGTTTCCCGCGGTTGGTGTTGTAGAAGTAGGCAGTCATTGCGTTGTGGGCGTCACCAGTGCCGCGAGTAAAATCTGGAGCAGTTGGTGGTTCCACCTTGATGACATCCGCACCTAGATCAGCGAGCAACATTGATGCCAGGGGACCCGATAAGACACTGGAAACATCGAGTACGCGAATGCCCGCGAGTGGCGCCAACTCAGTCATGCGCCACCACTGAATGCTGCTTCACTCAGTGCGGCAGAAGTGAGGAGGTCACCATCTCTCCATGAACGCCCCGTCAACTGGACGCCTAGGGGAAGTCCTGTTGGACCCATCCCTAGCGGAAGGTGAATGGCGGGCACCCCGAGTGCTGTCCAAACTCTATTGAAGACCGAATCACCGGTGGTCTTAATGAGTGGAGCTTCACCAGGAGCACTTGGTGTCAAAAGGGCATCAAACCCGTTGACGGCCATAAACTCGTCGTGGTCGCGCCTAGCGGCAACGAGCGCCAAATGAGCCTCGATATATTGCGCGTGAGTCACGTCTTTGGCCTTCATCAACATTTTGCGCACTAGATCGCTGATCAGTTCGTAGTGGTGGGTTTGCTCCCAGGCGAACACCCTGACGATCTCATAATGAAGAATCGTGTTAGCTGCCTCAAAAACTGATTCGAGGTGGACGAGGGGGTCAAGATCGACCACCTCTGCGTCCCTCTCTACAAGGGCAGCACAAGCGACATCCATCACCTTGACCGTTTCAGATGCGGCAACATCCCATTGGTGCGAGCGGTAGCGACCGATTCGCAGCGGCTGTTCGGCTGTCAATACCTCTGCTCCAGTGAGCGCTGAAAACATTGTGGCGCAATCGTCCACGCCTCGGGTGAACCACCCGATGGTGTCGAACGCGTGAGACAAAGTTGCAACACCAGTCAGTGGTAGCAACTGATATGTGGGTTTGAAACCCACCACACCGCAATAGGCCGCTGGTCGAACCACTGATCCCACCGTCTGGGTCCCAAACGCCGCACGGACATGGCCGTCAGCTACCGCTGCAGCCGATCCGCTTGAGCTGCCACCAGGAGTGTGTTCGGGATCGTGAGGATTCGTCGTGACGTTGGGTGTGAAGAGGGCGAACTCCGTAGTCACCGTCTTACCAACGACAACCGCACCTGCTTCGCGGGCCAAGGCCACACAGGCGGCATCATTCGAAGTGGTGCGACCGGCGTAAATCGGAGAGCCACGTTCGGTGGGGAGATCAAAGGTATCGATGACATCTTTCACTCCGAGGGTCCAGCCTGAGAGCGGCCCTCTTGGAGCGGCTGCTACTGCCCGCAAAATCACGTCGTCGTCATGGCGGTGAACCCAAGCCCTAACAGTTCCGTCTCGCTCAGTTATGCGACCTAGTTGTTGCTTTACGTGACCATGAGTGCTCACCTCATCATCATG
>DGLO01000054.1:2675-3189 GCA_002388005.1 Candidatus Neomicrothrix sp. UBA4542 | reverse complement strand
GCGATCAACTGAAGTTCGTGCCGCCATTGACTTGAAGGGTTTGGCCGGTGATGTGCCGAGATAAATCGGAGCTAAGAAATACGGCGACGTCGGCAACCTCGTCCGGGGAGGCCATGGCACCGAGCGGTACGAGAGCGCTCGCGGCGGCAATTTGTTGTTCGGTCATCCCGTCACGAGGTTGGGCCGTGTCGACAATCCCGGGAGCGATCGCGTTTACCCGAATTCCATGTGGCGCTAGTTCGGTTGATACTGCTCGGGTAAATCCGATAATCGCTCCTTTACTAGCTGCGTAGTGAGCGCCTCGAGCTGAGCTACGGAAAAAGGCGACAGACGAAAGGTTCACTGCCGTTCCCCCGCGGCCGTCCGCGACGAGGTCACGTGCCATGAGCTGTAAACAACGAAATCCCCCCACGACGTTGACGTTCTGAACGTTGTTCCAATCATCGTCGGTCATGTCTAGGAATGAGCGGCGTGGGAAGATCCCAGCATTGTTGACGAGCAAATCGACGCCGCC
>DGLO01000054.1:0-2324 GCA_002388005.1 Candidatus Neomicrothrix sp. UBA4542 | reverse complement strand
CCTCGCAGTCCCCTCGAACCCCAACGTCGCCCTGTACAACGACAGCATCTGGCCCGTGACTACGAACTAGCGCAGCGACTTCGTTCGCAGCGTTGATGTCGTCGAAATACTGCACCACCACCGACGCACCTTCGCGCCCCATTGCTTCGGCGATAGCCTTGCCGATCCCTTGCTGCGCACCCGTGACCAACGCAACTCGTCCCTCAAGCATCATCATGCCGCCACATTAGTTACGGCTGCGCCGTGAACTGTCTTGAATGATGTTCACGCAGATTCGTTGTCGACCGATAGGGGATAATGGAACACATGGATCTAGTCATTAAGCACGGCACTGTCGCAGCGGCAAGCGGCGCTTCTGTCACAGACGTAGGAATCGATGGTGGCCGAATCGTGCAACTCGGCGGGACCATGTCTGGCAAGCGAGAGATTGATGCCGAAGGAATGTTCGTCCTGCCAGGTGGGGTCGATGCCCATGTTCATCTTTCCCCTCCTCGAACGGGACCGGGCATCAACAGTTGGACTGACGATTTTGAGATCGGTAGCCGAGCCGCGTTAGCAGGAGGTGTGACGACGGTGGGCAACATGTCCTTTCCTCGTAAGGGGGAACAAATGGCTGAAGGCCTACACCGCGACATCGACGACGCACAAGCCAACTCCTTAACGGACTTTTTCCAGCATCCGGTTCTGTTGGACCCCGACGAAACGGCGATGGCTCAGATCCCTGAGTTAGCTGCATCAGGGCACCCGAGTATCAAAATCTTTCTCTCCTTTAAACGTTTCGATCGCAATGTTGAAGGGTTTCTTCGAGCGATGCGCGTTGCTGCAGCAGCGGGATCAGTGGTGCTCTTGCATTGCGAGGACGCGGCCCTTATGGGTTGCTGCGGCGAACTAGTGCGCGAAGCAGGCCTAACCGAACCCCGGCATTATCCCGAGACACGGCCGGTTGTAGCGGAACGAATAGCAACTGAACGGGCCGTCGGATTCTGCGAAATCAGTGGCGCAGCCACCTACATTGTTCACCTATCGAGTCAAGCGGCGCTTGATACCTGCCGGGCAGGCCGGGCACGCGGACTTCCGCTGTACGTCGAGACACGCCCGATCTACCTCCACCTTGAACGTTCTCGTTTCGACGAGCCCGACGGAGCGAAGTACGCAGGCGCGCCACCGTTGAGAGAAGAACAAGACCGTGATGCTTTGTGGGCAGGTGTCGCCGACGGAACGGTGAGCACGGTTGCCACTGATCACGCCCCTTGGACCTTGGAACAAAAGCTAGATCCGAGTTTGGGTCCCGCAGAATTGCGTCAAGGTATGGCTGAGCTAGAAACCGCCATGCCAATGCTCTGGTCCCTGGGTGTAGCGCTCAACCGTATTTCGCTAGCCAGATTCGTTGAAGTTACTAGCAGCAACCCGGCGAAGCTATTTGGGATGTACCCACAAAAAGGTTGCATAGCGCCGGGCTCCGACGCCGATCTAGTCGTTTTGGATCCCTCCGAAACACGCGTCATTGATGGAGCCAGTATGCATTCGGCTTCGGGCTACTCACCCTATGACGGCTGGGAGATCACGGGTTGGCCGAAATTCACTATCAGCAGGGGAGACATTGTCGCTGAACGATCATCAGTGGATGGGGCCCCGGGGCGTGGCCTGCTGGTGCCAAGGCGACCCTTTGAAAGACCCTAAACCCTCCTTTGACGAATATTTCGATTGTCGAACGGCTAGACCGGAGGAGCGAGTATCGGTTCTCGGTACGACTGGACGTCCACCATGTCGCCAACAGTGAGCGTCGCGCCGACGGGACCGATTCGACAACCCATACCGAACATGCCGTTGCCCTCCATCATCGACTTCAAGTTGCCGTCAAGGGTCGGAGCTTCGCTGCACCAGCGGTAGGCGCGTAAGGCTAGAGCGGGTTCACGTTGCCGCTCACCGGAGTCCTGATCGATTTGGGGAATCGCGCAACGAGGCCATGGAAGCTCCGCTGTCATGACAACCGAACCGATAGCCATTTCGTGCCAGGTGTCTTCAACCCAGGGGTCGGTTGCATCCACGATCACGTTGGCACGGAACCGATCCATACCGAACGGCTCAACCGAGCGTTCCTGCAGCCACCTCAACGAAGCAGAATTCGCCAATAGGACCGGAGCCAGGTCAACGAAGGTCAACGGCTGCTCGAACACATCAATAGAAGATGGAGCGCGGTGATTGGAATCAGCAGTGACCGCTGCGAACCGGTGCGACTCGCCAAGGAAATCAGATATCCACGCTGCCGCTTCGTCGCCCGCGTCGACACCCGCAACGGGCCGTCTTCCGACAAGGGGTAACAC
>DGLO01000026.1:8885-18211 GCA_002388005.1 Candidatus Neomicrothrix sp. UBA4542 | reverse complement strand
GGACTAGTTGGTGAAACGATTAACAATGCCACTGGGCTCGTCCTGCCCTATTCGCTAGCTGGCGTGGTTATCGCGAACACCTTCGTCGCCACCCCATTCGTGGTTCTAACAATCGAGTCAGGCTTAAGATCCCTTGACCCTCGTTACGAATTGGCTGCAGCTACTTTGGGGGCTGGACCAATGAGAACCAAGTTTGGTGTGGTTCTTCCGATGATTCGATCATCGATCGTCGCAGGAACCTTCTTGGCATGGGCGCGTGCCTTAGGGGAATTCGGCGCGACGATTACCTTCGCCGGCAACATTCCTGGGCGCACACAAACGTTGCCTCTTGCGGTCTTTGTGGCAATGGAGACAGACCGTGGAGCTGCCTTAGCGATGAGCCTGTTACTCGTCGTAATTTCGCTGACCGTTCTGGTCGCGCTGCGAGACAGGTGGTGGCCGTCACAATGACTGACACAGAGACTTCCATGCTGGATTTTCGAATCGTTGTCGAACGTGGGCCTTTCGATCTTGATGTTGAGGCCGTCATCGGAGTGGGTGAGGTTGTTGCCGTGATGGGTCCCAATGGCGCCGGCAAGACCACTTTGCTGGAAGCACTTCTGGGGTCGATCCCTCTACGTGCCGGGTGGGTGATCCTTGATGGGCAGACCCTGGAGGCACCGGGCGAAGTTGAGACGCTTCCTACCCACGAACGCGAGATCGGCATGGTGTTCCAAGACGGGCTACTTTTCCCGCACCTGAATGTGTTGCAAAACGTTGAATTCGGAGCGCGGGGCAAACTAGACGCTGTCGCTGCCTTACTGGAAGCACTCGAAATCGAAGGACTCGCCAACAGGTACCCCCGCGAGCTTTCAGCCGGCCAGCGACAGCGAGTTGCGCTCGCCCGAACACTCGCCGCAGGTCCAAGAGCGGTCCTTCTCGACGAGCCGCTCGCGGCTTTAGACATCAATGGGCGCGCCCGTGCCAGGCGACTCATTGGAGATGTATTGCGGTCGACCGCCTCGGCGGCACTCATAGCGACACATGATCCCGCTGATGCCTTGGCTATGGCCGACAGAGTCCTTGTGTTGGAAGACGGTCGAGTTACCCAATTCGCCTCACACGACCTGATGCGGACCCGACCTGCGTCGGGATGGGTAGCTGAACTCATGGGTTACAGCTTTTTGGAGGGTCGAGGTGCCGGATCAATAGTGATTTTGGGGAACGGGACCGAGATCTCCACAGCGCGACATGACCTGGAAGGCCACGTAGCAGCGATCATTAGCCCTACCGCCGTCGCTCTCTATCTTGAACAACCATCGGGCAGCCCAAGAAATTCTTGGCCATGTCGAGTCGAATCAATTGAATTTGTTCATGACATAGCACGGGTTTCTTTACGCGGGCCATTCAGCTTCAGCGCAGACGTCACCCGATCCGCTGTTGAGGAGCTCGGCATTAGAGATGGGGACCACGTGTGGGCTTCTGTGAAAGCCACGGAAGTGGTGATTCAACCTATTGACACCTGATAGAGCCTTGATCGCCGGGCTTGACTACCGTCTGTGGCATGAAGATCGAAAACCTGTTCGATGTAGCAGGAAAAGTGGCAGTAGTAACAGGCGGAAGCCGTGGCATCGGTTACATGATCAGCGAGGGCCTCGTGCGCAACGGCGTGCGGGTGTATATCACCGCCCGCAAAGCAGAAGCATGCGACAAGGCCGCTCAGGAGTTGAGCAAATTCGGCGACTGCACCTCCCTGCCGGCGGATCTATCTGACGAGGACAGCATGATGAGCTTCGTTCGAGAAATCGAAGAACGTGAACCTCGATTGGACATTCTTATCAATAATGCGGGCGCGGCTTGGGGTGCACCACTCGGCGATTTTCCGTCAGCAGGATTCGACAAGGTCCTGGATGTCAACCTCAAGGCCCCATTCATGTTGACCCAAGCATTTCTCGATCTGTTGAAGGCCGCTGGGGAGCCAGATAGCCCCGCCCGAGTCATCATGATCGGGTCGATCGATGGAGTTCGGGTTCCCTTCGGCGACAACTACTCCTACTCGGCCTCTAAGGCTGGCGTCCACATGCTCTGCAAGCATCTGGCCCATCATTTGGTGCGCGAACACATCAATATCAATTCGATCGCTCCAGGCCCATTCGAATCCAAAATGATGAGCTACATGCTTGACGATCCGGACCGCAGAGCCGGCGTCGTAGCTTCAACGCCCCTGGGAAGAATTGGCGAACCGGAGGACATTGTCGGGGCCACAATTTTTCTGGTTAGCCGCGCCGGAGCGTGGTTAACAGGGATCACCCTGCCAGTCGACGGTGGAATCTCCACGCATGGATGACCGCCCTCGGTTCACTGTGCTGGCTGGCAGCCTCCGCACAGATTCCCTGAACCGGGCAGCGGCAGATTTCGCAGCAGCGCATCTTTCCGTCAAGGGCAAGGTCGAATGCCCTGATCTTGCCCCAGTTCCGTTGTTCAACGAAGATCTGGAACTATCCGGCGATCCTTCTCCCGTGCAGAACCTCAAACAGGCCGTAGTTAGCAGTCAAGCGATTTTGATCTTCACCCCTGAATACAACTCTGGGGTTCCCGCTTTGACGAAAAATGCCATCGACTGGCTGTCGCGCCCATACGGTGCTGGTTGCTTGATTGATCGAGTTGTGGGTATTGCCTGCGTCGGGCCGAGCAGCCGTGGCGGGGAAAACGTCCGAGAGCATCTTCTGCAGACCTGCACTGGGTTGACGGAACGCGTTTATCCGCTCACGTTAGGAGTTCCGAACGTCTTTGAACTCGAAAGTGGCCGTCTCCCAGCCATTGCCGAAGCCTCTATCAAGGCTTGGTTAGATGAATTCTTTACCTTCAGTCGGAAGTGGTTCCCCGAAACGAATTAGCGAAAGGTTGTCCAGCCATCTCTTTTGCTGTCATCGAAACTGGCTGCATAGCGGTCAATAAAGCCAGGGTCTACTTCCGCTGACACTGCCGTGATGTGGTCTGTCGCCGCAAGCCAGGCTTCGATGAGCCGGTCTTCGCTGGCGTAGTCAAAGCGATCACCTAACGTACGTTCTGTTCCGCTGCCGCGTTCCACGGGGTTCTCTGCCAGATGTCGTGCCGTGATAGCAAGCGCATCAATTGGGTCCACAGCGTCGCGATAGCCCAATTCGAAGAGTGCCTTATCCGATGAAGTAACTCGGTGATGAGGAGTGCCTCGAAGCGTGAGGTGATGTGAAACAGTGGCGAATTCCCAGGGAATATTGATGATTTCGAACTTGTGGTCTAGGGCGTCCGAAATGATCTCTACCCATTGAAGAAGGGTTGGGGTCCACTCGTCGCAAACGTTGTAAACCTCACCCGACGCCTTTGATCCGCCGTCAATCACGGCGAGCACAGCCGCAGCGGCGTTTTGGCCGAACGCTGCGGCCTGCAAGGACGCACCACCGTCGGGCAGCACCAGGTGGTTGCGGCCGTCCAATATTCGTCGCACAATTTTCCATTCCCGAGGCACGACTTGCCCCGGACCGTAGATCCAGGGATAACGAAGATGGGAAGCTGTGGGGTGATGGTCGAATACGGCTATCTCGGACCGTCCTATGTGCGCTACCTTCCGATTGACAGCGAAATCCGGGCCTTCGTTAACGACTAACCGCGAAGTTTCTCGGGTCGGAACCCGCATTCCTGGAGGCCACAAGGCATCGGCGTCACCCCAACCGGTGTAAGCGGGCACTCCTCCAACACTCACGAACTTTTCCACCTTCCCTTGTAACAGTTCGGCTAATTCCCTCAACCGCCCGTACATGACAACCACTAAGTCAAAGGTTCGACCGCTTAAGGCGTCGGCTGTTTTCTCTGCATCGAATGGGTCTGTGTGGATGTGTTCAACAACATCGGGAATTTGTTCGGATTCGTGGGCACCTGTGTGGAGAATCGCGACAGTGAACTCGCGTTGCAGTAGGCCATCGACGATATGGGGCCCGGTAGGGCCCGTGCCTCCAACGACGAGCGCTGTCTTCATACCACGCCCTCCCTCTGCGGTGTGAGCAGCATAGGGTCATGGCGACTCAAGTAATACGGAAAGAAACAAAGTGATTCGAAACGATGCGTGGGGTCTGCCGATGCACGGCAGTTCGGATGAGGTCGTCCTACACAACCAGCTCGTCGACGACTACCTCATGTTCGCAAGAGCGCTTCCTCAGACAATGGAGTCAGCGGCCCTTTCCCAAGCCCCCCTCACGCGCTGCTTGTTGGCGCAACTCTTTGTCATGGCCCACACAACGGAGATGTTTACCGCGGCGGCGTCGCTGGTCGACTCCATCGACAGTCGCCTGCTCAACAGTCGAGAAGCTAGTCATCTAGAAGCAGCTCGGAGACAGATCCGTGGTGATTCGAAAGGTTCGTCAGAGGTTTTGGAGGCTTTAGTGTCAAAGACGCCTCGCGACGTGGTGGCGTTGAGGCTCTTGCACTTTTCGCTTTTCGGGCAGGGCCGTATCACAGACATGGTCAGATCCGTCACTGAGGCGACAAATGGCTGGGATGCTCACCTGCCTCGAAAGTCCCTCCTAGATGGGATGCGCTGCTTTGCTTTGTGTGAAGCTAAGGACTTCAATTCTGGGGAAGTATTTGGGCGCGATGCAGTCGCAGAAGATCCACAGGACCTGTGGTCTGTGCACGCCGTGGCCCATGTCCTTGAGATGACAGGCCGATGGGCGTCAGGGGTTGACTGGATCTGGGCCAGCGAATTAGCGCTACGTTCCGGAGGTAGTTTCGCTGGTCACCTTTGGTGGCATCTGGCGCTCTATCTGCTGGAGTCGGGACGCCATGACGAAGCCCTCGAAATATTTGACCAATTCGTGTACCCCACCCCAGTAGTGGAAGGTCTTGCTCTATCAAACGCTGTCGCCTTACTGTGTCGCCTCGAATTTCTTGGGGTTGACGTTGGTCAGCGCTGGGAACAGCTAACTCATGGAGTGACATATCGCCTGGGGCATCACAGCCATCCCTTTAACGATTGCCACTATGCCTATGCGCTTGGACGGCTACACAGGGATGATGACCTTCAAACTCTATTGAGCGGGATGGAGCGGTGGGCCCAAGACGGCAACGGCGGACATGCCGGTCAAGTGATCGACTCCTGCGGCACGGCTGTCGCGCGTGGCATGGGAGCTCTTGGATCCGGTCAGTATCAATTGGCCCATTCCCATCTGGCGGAATCAGCGGGTTCGTGGTGGCGTCTCGGTGGCAGCGCTGCTCAACGCGACGTGTTCGATCAGGCGTTGTTGAGTGCGGAAATCAACTGCGGATCTGACGCCGCCGCTAAACACGCCGAAGCGCGCTCCGCGCAACGGCCAAACTCACCTCTCGCCAAAATCTGGTGGGCTATTGCACTCGGGAAGACAGATGCAGCAGTCTCGTCATTGAAAGCTGACGCTGTCGCTCTGGGCTGGGTATCAAGCCCGAACGGTAAATAGGGAAGATGCTGGGATCGGTCCTTCCCAAGCGTCTACCATCAGACCTCATGGCACCTGAGAGTTCCACACTCAAAAAGGGAACCCAAGTGGTTTTGATAGCTGAGCTTCCCGGCGTAGTTGCGGGAACGACTGGCCGCGTAGGAAGGGCGGTCGGGATCAACTCCACCCGTTACCGTGTGATGTTCGACAATGGGGTCGAGACTCTTTCGGTTGCCAGCGAAAAGCTGGTTTCCCCCGCCACCTGGGCCGGAATGGAAGACACCGCCCTGCTGATAGACGACGGTCAAGATATAGATGCGGCCCCACCCGCTGCGGTCTCTCTAGCCTCACCCGTTACGGTCGCTTCACCCTCAGAACCCGTCGAAGTAGTGGTACACGGTGACGCTGCCGAAAAAGCCTCGCCAGCCGAAACTTCGCCACCTCCGCCATCGGCTCGAACTGAAACGCCCGAGGTTGACGACCGCTTGGCCGCCCTTACAGCCAAATCGCGTGAAGCGCGCAAAGAAGCCGGTGTCGACCTAGACGCTGAAGTCGCGGCCGAAGAGGCAACGGAGACCTCCTCTGCTCCCGAATCGACGTCAGACGCCACTCCCGACGACAAAGTAGAAGCCCAGGAACCGAACTCACCTCAGCTAGTTGAGCTTCCAGAAGGCTATTACCCCCCGAATAACCGCATAGCGGACCTCTTATCTTCGATTAAAGACGAGTAGTTCAGCGCCTCTTACTCCGCAGGCACCTCGAACGGCGTTGGGTCCAAAAAGCGCCGCAGCACGTTCTCTGTGATCCGTGCGACATCGTTGTCGTATCCGTTGCGCGCTAGGGCGCCGAACCATGAGATCGATCCAACGCTAAAGACGGCTCCACCCTGCGGGGTTTCGAAGAACACCATGTCTGCTCGCACAAACGGGTCGGGCGTCGGGAAGGCTACCGTTCCCTCAAACTCCTCTTTTGTTCGAAGCATGTCCGGACCGAAGGCCACCGCAGACGCGACGATAACTGCATGTGACGGCGATCCCAGTTTCGGGTCGTAACGGTCGACCTCCTGACCGGCGGCGCCACCCCCTAAGCCGGAAGTCCCGATGTGTTCCTCTTCCACGCCCTCCAAGATCCAAGCTGCGCGGGAGCTCAGTGCGTCACGGTCCCGTTCGAAATATGTCGCGCGCTCAAACCCTTGGGCAGCAAAGCCAATACCCACTAATTGGTTCGGGGATCGACCGTTGCGTCGCCACAGTCCGCCGTATTCTCCACCCCAAGCGTGGTAGCTCTCTCCGTCGCCGGTCTGCCAGTTCCGGACGCCGTCCTCAGATCTTCGAAGTTCTATTGCTCCGGGCCAAGAGTCACTGAAGGAAACCCTCCAATAGAAGCCGTTGCCGCCCAGATACATCAAACGCCCACCATTGCGTTGCCATTCTTCCAACGCGTCCAGCATCGACGTCGACCAATACTCGGGATGGGTCCCTGTCACAATCACTCTGTAAGGCGCGAACGCCGCTACACCTTCGTGATGCAGGTCTTCGTCGGTAACGATGTCGTGATCGACTTCTAAATGGGTGAGGAACGCGTTCAGATTGGTGTCGGGTGTGAAATTCCATCCGTCAGCTCCGGGCCGAAGCTGCAGGACGGGTCTTCGGCGCGAACTGAACATCACACCGCTGCCATCCGGGTGCTTTTCGTAATGACTCAGGCCCACTTCCCGATGTTCAGCGAGGTATCTGTGCTCGGGGCGAAGGTTGCTGCGCGCCCCCACAAAGTCGGCACCTTCAATCAACATTCGGTGATTCGCGTACGCCATATAGGTGCATGTTGGCATGAGGAGGGCGACATCAGAATGGTGGTCGTCCACCGCCGGGCGGACGAAAAAAGGCACCCGATCGGTACCAGCGTCGCCCTGGTAGCGGAAGCAGTAGATTCCACTCGGCGCGTCGTGTGGCACGACCATCGTAAATGTTGGATGCCAGCCAGCGTCGTACAGATCGTCGTGGTGAAAATGAATGGCGTTCCATTGGTGGGGATCATCGCTCCAGCGCTGATGGTCTCCGGTCCAATGAGGACCAGTGACCGCGCGAGTTGGTAACTGGTGAAGGGTCAGATCCGCGTTACCGTTCTCGGAGGCCACGGTGCTGGACTCCATATCGTTAACGAAGGACCACCGGTATGACTCCCCGTCAAGAACTAATTCGGGGTCCGCGATTCTGCCGTCCCACCGGGCTCCGTCAACCCCGGCTGCGAGTCGGAAAAGGACTTCATCAAAGGTGACATCTGCCACGTCCCACTCATTTGAGTCTTCTCCAGCCTGAAGGAGGTCGCGGGCAGGCGATGGGCTCCGCGGAGCCGCAACCGTGGCGGTTAACCGACCTTCACCCAGGTTGAAATCTAGGTCGAGGAAATACCACCTGTTGCGTTCGAGCGATCTATCGCGCAATAGCAACTCAGTAGAACCCACCTGCGCATACAGGTATTCGCCCCGATTCGCGATCTCGATCGCTCCGGTGGTCGACCGTAGTGAGGCGATGACCCCATCGCGTTTAAGCAGAGTTGGTTGGAACCAGAATCTCAGCGCAACGCGCCGAGGGTTGTCAGCGGGCAAGGTGGTCTCAGCGAAAGAGCCTGGAATGAGAGGCTGTTCGGTTAGCTCGATATCCACTGCAAGGTGGTTCTCTAGCGGATGTTCTAGAAAGCCGGGACCGGACCGGGTGGGATCACCGCATTCCAAACGAACAACGTCTAAGACGCCATTCGTTGCAGCGTGACTAGAACCGAACCACTGCACCTGCTCCCCCGCTCGAACGGACAACGGTTCGCAGTAACCGGTGACTAGCTTGGCTGGCGGCGAGGTATCCGACATTGAGGTTTGGTGGAGGTCAAAAAGTTGGCTCAAGATCTGCCGAGTCACCTTGCCCGGTTGGCTTTCCATTCTTCGTAGGTTTCGATCGGCATGTCGTCGGCTTGCCAGCCGCCGAAGCCGGTCTCCACGTGACTGATTCGCGCCAGACCCATGTCCTGAAGGGTTTTCGCAGATAGTGCTGAACGCATTCCACCTGCGCAACACAGCACAAACTCCCGGTCTTCACCGAAGATCTCCTTGGCATATGGCGAATCGGGAGAAACCCAGAACTCCAACATTCCACGCGGCGCGTGCATCGCTCCGGGAATAGCTCCGTCGCGTTGCATTTCTCGAACATCTCGGATGTCGACGATTAGCGCACCGTCTTCGCTTGCCCGTCGGGCGGCCTCTGTTGGCGAAATGTTGTCGATCTCCTCTTTCGCCGCTTCAACCATCTTCTGTACTGATTCAATTGTCACGCGATGCCCTTCGTATCAATCGACCGGGGTCGATGCCAACCGTTTATGTATCGATCATTGCCCATTACGCGGAAAGTGTCATTTCTCTTGGGTCATGAGGACGCCATTATTGGTCAATTCCGCGATCTCTGCCTCGGGCAAGGAGAGAACCTCGCGAAGGACCTCACGGTTGTGTTCACCGAGGACGGGTACAGCGGGCTCGTTTTCTGATTGGGGGGCAGAACTAAATCGAGCCGGAAGCCCGGTCACGGTGATATCACCAAAACTCGGGTCGTTCACTGTCCGCACCATTCCTCGCTCCACAAAGTGTGGGTGACGCATCGCTTGCTCTGGGCTCAACACCGGAGCAGCAGGAATGCGATTTGCTTCAAGGTGGTTAAGGATCGATGCGTCTGATTCGAAGGTTTGCATCCACTTTTCGACCAACGCCAGAAGTTCATCAGCGTTTGCGATGCGAGCCTCAGCTGATGAGAACCGCGAATCGGTAGCGAGAGCTTCTTGTCCCATCGCTTCGCATAGTCGCGGCCATTGAGGCTCTAGCACCTGCAAAACGATCCATCCCTCCGGGCCTTGGTA
>DGLO01000026.1:7010-8479 GCA_002388005.1 Candidatus Neomicrothrix sp. UBA4542 | reverse complement strand
CCCTGCACAGCGATCGAATGCATCGCGAATAGTGGGTCCACAAGAGTGACCTCGACATGCTGGCCCTCGCCGGTTCGTTCTCGATGGAAAAGTGCATGACCGATCGCTCCAAAGAGCATGAATCCTGCTGCGCAATCGGCGATGGGTGAGCCGGTGAATTGCGGAGGTCCGTCCCGGTCACCGGTCAGGTGCATCATCCCGGAGAGTGCTTGCCCCATCAGATCGAAGCCTTGAAGATGAGAGAGGGGTCCTGTCTTTCCGAAAGCAGAGATCGACGCCATGATTGCGCTTTCGTTGTCAGACTTGAGGTGCTCCCACGCGAGTCCCCGCCGTTCTAAAACACCGGGACCGAAATTTTCGACGATGACATCGCATTTCCCAGCCAGTTCGCGCACTAGGCCACAACCCTGCGTACTGCTCAGATCGATACACACCGATCTTTTGCCTCGGTTTTGTTGCGTGTAATACGACGAGCTGTCGCCCGCGACAAACGGCAACGTTCGGCTGGGGTCACCTCGAGGACCATATTCCACTTTAATTACGTCCGCTCCAAGCTCAGCCAGCATCCGTGTAGCGCTCGGCCCTGAGAGATACTGAGTGAGATCAAGAACCCGAACGCCATGTAAAAGCATTTGCCGACAGTAGGGCGCTTCGTTACGTCCTTGCACGGTCATTCGCTCTGTTGTGTTCTGGAGTGTCAACATTGAGGACGTGAAACCCCAACATGGCTTTCTTGTGGGCATCGACACCGGTGGCACGTTTACCGATGCCGTTGTGTGTGATTTACGCACCGGCGCCGTTGTATTCAAAACGAAGGTCCCAACGAATCACGATGACTTGGGTGCCTGCGTGTCAACGGCGCTGGGGAACGTCATCGATGGATCTCGTCTTTCAGCCGAGGACATTGGCCTTGTGTCGATCTCAACCACACTCGCGACTAATGCCATCGTTGAGGGCGCTGGTCGACCTGCGGGCCTCATCACAATTGGGTTCGATGAAACAGCAATAGATAGGGGCGGGCTGAGATCAGCGTTAGGAGAGGATCCCGTCATCTCATTGAGGGGTGGGCATTCGTCCCACGGCCTTGAAGTCAACGAACTAGATCTAGATGCGTTGCGCACCTCCGTATTAGATATAGAGCACCGAGTGGATGCCTTCGCTGTGGTGGGTGCCTTCAGTGTCCGAAACTCGGATCACGAAAGGGCTGCAGAGGACATAATCCGCCAGATCAGCACAAAACCCGTTACGTGCAGTTATGAGTTGTCCGAGCAGCTGAATGGACCCAAACGCGCGGTGACGGCACTCTTGAACGCCCGACTGATTGCACTTACGGACGGGCTTCTGACAGCTGTTGAGGAAAGCATGGATCATCTCGGATTAACTGCGCCGCTGATGGTGATGCGCGGCGATGGATCGTTGGTCTCAGCGTCGTTCGTGCGGCAGCGTCCAATAGAAACAATTCTTTCTGG
>DGLO01000026.1:2835-6625 GCA_002388005.1 Candidatus Neomicrothrix sp. UBA4542 | reverse complement strand
GGATATAGGTGGTACTACCACCGATGTGGCGGTACTGGTCGATGGCCAAGCCGAAGCTGACATCAGGGGCGCAGTTGTTGGGGGAAACGCAACCATGATTAACGCGTTGCGGGTACACACCGAGGGAATCGGCGGCGATAGCCATGTACAGAATTCACCTCTGAACACTCCGGAGCTTTCAATCGGTCCCCGCCGTGTCGTACCTCTTGTCGTTGCCGGAGAAAGTCACGCCGGGCTCAAAGAGATGCTGGAGGCCCAATCCAAGGCTCCTGTTGCCCGTGAGACAGACGGTATGTATCTATGGCTTCGCGACGGAGGTTCTGCTTGGACACCCCGGTCGGCCGCCGACCATCACGTCATGGACGCGTTGAGCAGTGAGCCCTCAGGGCTTCCCTACGATCAGGTCATCGACTCGGGGCTGCATAAAAACGCGGCGAACCGTCTCTTGGCAGTAGGGGTTCTGGGAATGGCAGGGTTCACCCCAACTGATGCCATGCACGTTCTGGGCAAGGACACTCGGTACGAAACGAACGCTGCGGAGCTTGGCGCAGGTCTGCTTGCTCGACAAAGTGATCGCTTCGGTGTTCGCCTTGCGAAAGATCCGATCGCGATTAGCGATCAGGTGTACCGAAGCGTTGCAATGAAACTCGCGATGGCGATACTCGCGGCAACGTTCGATTACGACGATCTTCCCGCAGCCGAGGTCGCGGGACCCTTGATGACTGAGGCACTCTCAAGATCGGCAACCCAACGAACGGGGACATTGTCGGTCCATGTAGGTGTCGAAAGCCCACTGGTCGCCGTGGGTGCACCGGCAGCGTTGTATTTCCCGGAAGTCGCGAGACTTTTACGCACCGATTTGATCATTCCGGACCATTCCGAGGTGGCGAATGCTGTCGGTGCGGCGACGGGCAATGTTCGACTTACCACCAGAGTCACCGTGACAGCGCCCCGCCGAGGGCTGTTCCGAGTTCACAGTGCCACTGAACCAAAAACATTTTATGAACTATCCGGTGCTCAAGAGTTTGCGGAAGGTGCAGCACGCGAGGAACTCGGAAACAAGATGGCTCTTGCGGGAGCGGAGACATTTGACATCGAAAACAGTTGGGTTCTAAAGGAAATCAACGTCAAGAATCGACCGTTGTTCGTGGAAGCGGTTCTGACAAGTACCGCTTACGGTCATCCCTTAATGAACGCTACTTAGCGGCTGCTATGGCGGCAGCGCGTCCGAGTTCTTGACAGCGCGGCTCGGCGGCCTTGATGAGTTCGAAGTCGGGACGCGGGGGCCTGAAATCTTTGGAGGTATCGAAACACGCTTCGATACCGTTTGCCATTTGCAACAGCACCGCATCTTCATATATCGGCCCCACACACTGCACTCCGAAGGGCATACCGTCACAGTCCAGGCCAGCTGGGAGTGCCGCCACCGGGTGCCCGACGACGGTCAGACAAGCTGTGAGGCCGAGCCAGGTCATGTAGTTATCGATCGCTTTGCCATCTATTTCAGTTGGATGAAGCGCGGTCCACGGAAATGGCGGAACGCTCACCCCCGGAGATAGCAGAAGGTCAACGTCATCGAACACGTCGTCGAGCGATCGGAAGAGTTCAACTTGTCGCCGTCGAGCTTTAGCGATGTCTAAAACCGTCGTCGACAGAGCGGTTTCATAGGTACGAAAAACGTTTGGATTGAAACTGTCATCGAAGTCTTCGATCTCGCGATGATATTGAGTCGCGAAGACGTCCGCCCTGAGCTGCCAATCAACACCGACTGCGTCGGATAGATCTACGGATAGAGGGATGATCTCCGCTCCGGCCTTTTCGAGAGCTTCAACGCGGCGAACGAATTCGCGGCGTACATGTTCAGAAACAAGAAGCCCGCCGAAATCGGCCGTCACCCCAATTCTCAACGTGTCGACGTTTGTTGCTGATGGGTCGACGAACGCTCCGGAGTCGAGCGGGAACGCCATCGGATCTTTGCGGCTATCTCTGTCACGTTCAGCGATGACTGAGAGCAGGAGCCCCGCATCCGCAACGTTTCGCGCCATCGGACCTTGAACGCTGTAGTTGGTGTGCGCGATTGTTCTGTCCTCATGGGGAACAGTCCCCGGACTCGAGCGGTAGCCGACAATTCCACAGAAACAGGCGGGTATTCGAAGACTCCCACCGTGGTCAGATCCCGTCGCCAATGCCGCCATGCCAGTAGCGACAGCAACGGCGGATCCCCCAGATGAACCACCACAAGTAAGAGTTGGATCGTAAGGGTTTCCTGTGGCTCCAAAGAGTCGATTGATCGTGTTCGCGCCAATGCTCATCTCGGGGATGTTGGTTTTCCCGATCACAATTCCTCCGGCAGACCGAATTCGAGCAACAATTCGGGAGTCTTGCTTTGGAATGTGATTCCGATAGAACGACGTTCCGTAGGTCGTCACGATTCCTTCGGTCGCCTGCAGGTCCTTTATGGCTATAGGGAGGCCATGCAGAGCACCAAGCGAGCGGCCTCTAACCACGGCGGTCGCAGCTGCTTGCGCCTCCTGTAAGGCCCGGTCTCTCGCTAGCGTCACCATCGCATTCAATGTCGGGTTCAATTCGTCGATCCGTCTGAAGCACGATTCGGTCAGCTCTACGGGCGAAAGTTCGCGGAGAGCGATCAATCGGCGCGCATCTACAGCGGACAGATCGCACGGCTCTATCACGCTTCTGACCTAATGACGTCTATTCCGGAAGGGTCAACCCTTCGTCCGTGAACTTCCATGTTGTGGCTGTGACCCACGTGGTGGAGGCTAAACGCCGCCTGCAAAGCGCTGTACATTCCCGTCGCATCAACAGTCTGGTTAACGCTCTGTTTTGCGAGGGTTAACCCAAACATTGGGCGTTTTGCAATGTGAGACGCCAGTTCGAGGGTCGCTTCCTCAAGTTCGGCTCTTGGTACCACTCGATTCACCATGCCCCGCGCCAAAAGTTCTTCGGCAGGAATGGAACGACCCGTGAACAACATTTCTTTCGCTAAGCGGGTACCCGCTTCAAACGGATGAGCGAAATACTCGATCCCGTTTACGTTGAATGCCACGACAGGATCGCTGAAGGTGGCGTCGTCCGCCGCAACAATCAGATCCATCGGCCACACCAACATGAGTCCGCCAGCGATCACTTTGCCTTGGACCTGGGCAATCGTTGGTTTCGCGAGATTTCTCCATCGCCAACACAACCCCAGGTACATTTCGGCTTCGCGAGCCATGTATCCCTCGGTGCCTGCGGCGTCAAAGTGACATTGGGTACCTACCGTCGGAAAGTCGTTCATGTCCGGGTTCGGAGACCCGAGGTCGTGACCGGAGGAGAAGTGTCGTCCCTCAGCTGCCAGAACCACGACCCGAATATCTTCGTCAGCCGCAGCCACGTCGAAGGCGCTGTTTAGCTCCGAGAGCATCAAGTAATCCTGAGCGTTGGCAGCCTCAGGTCGATTCAACGTGATCCGAGCTACTGCATCGGCGGGCACATCGTAATGAATTCTTTCGTATTCCATTTCCGTCTCCGTGTTGCTTGGTTAAATGGTAGGTGCGTTCTGGAATTCTGAGCCCGCTTCTTGTGCGTAGGAGCCCTGGGGGAAGCTAAGCAGGGTCTCGTGTAGTTCTAGGGGCTAATTTTCCTGTGGGTTGAAAGGGAGTTTCGTGGGCGAGGTCGAAGAACATGAAGTGGTGGTGATCGGCGCGGGTTTCGGAGGACTCTACGCGGTTTACCTTCTCCGAGAAGCTGGATTCGACGTTATCGCCCTAGAACGAGGCGGCGGAGTTGG